>NZ_JAVRKK010000010.1:0-47316 GCF_031962545.1 Candidatus Igneacidithiobacillus taiwanensis | reverse complement strand
CCACCGTCAACCTTTTCTATTTTATAGGCGGAAGGGTATGCTTGCTTGACAAAAGCGGCACTTTTGTAGTCTGTACTGCGTGCAAATCTAACCATTGCCTTGTCCTCTCTGCTAGGCTTGGGCGCCATTGCCCTTGCGCTATGTGTGAATAATAGTGCCACCGCGCCGTACTTTCAATCTTTTTTTGCGCCAAATTTTTTTATGACGACATAAGGTATGTTTGTGAACGCTTGGGAACGCTTGGGAACGCTTGGGAACGCTTGGGAACGCTTGGGAACGCTTGGGAACGCTTGGGAACGCTTGGGAACGCTTGGGAACGCTTGGGAAGGTTTACCAAGGCGCGCAACGTGTCACACGGCGGACCATAAACGCCACGCCGGCGCATCGTCAGATCATCGGCTTTCCTATAATTCTACGCATTTATCCTGTTTCGCGTCGATTTGCGGCACAGGGTCAAATCATCCCAGCCCGCGCGTTTGCGTTGATTGTAGGGCAGATATGACGAAAGCAGAGGGTGCGAGGGGCCGCGGCAGCCATCGAAGGAAGGCGGCAATTCGGGTTTACCCCCTCGCAATTTTCTCAGCATTTTCACCATACTATATTAGCATTTTCTTATACAGCCTACATCCTCGATGCGACATCAGCATTTTCTTATATACACACTTGCTGCGCGCCCCGCTTCCCCTTTTTGTTGACAACGACTATTACGATGTGTACTATTTCCACATGCCAACCCCTAAAAAATCTTCGGTGCATACCGCGCGGTCTGGGACTTTACAGACAACATAAAGTTGCCTGTTCATAGGTGGTTCAGATATTCTCCGTTATATTTCCCCCCATGCAGCATCTAAAGATCGACGCCTCTTTACTTCGTCGCGCCCGCGAGCCGGACGGCGCGGGGCTCATTCTGTTCTATAACCTGTTATACGCCGACCGTGGCTGGGTGTTGCCCGACCATTTGGCCCCCGTATGTCAGGCACTGGCGGACGTGCGGATCAAAAAGCTCATGCTGATCCTGGGTCCAGGGAATGGTAAAAGTCAGTTGCTCTCCACGACCTTCCCGATCTGGGCTTTGGGACATGACCCATCCTTGACCATTCTGGGTATCTCTGGAGCGGAGAACCTGATGCATGGCTTCATTCAGGGTGCGATGGAGCTGATCGAGTATTCCCCGGTGTATAAGGCGATCTTCCCTGCCGTGCGGCCCGATAAGAACGCGGGGTGGAGCACGCAGCGAGGCATTTTCGTCACTGGCCGTTCACCGGGTATCCCGGACGCTTCCTTTTTTGGCGCGGGCATTGGCTCCAAGGCACTCGCGGGTAAACACGCCAAGCTCATCATCCTGGACGACGTACACACGGACGGTAATTCCCAGACTCCCGAGCAGTGCGAAGGGGTGCGAAGGTTGTACTACAACACCATTTTAGGCCGTGCTGACCCGATGGGGGCGCGATTCATCCTGGCAGGCCGCCGCTGGCACGAGAACGACTTGTATGGGCACTTGATGCAGACCGAGGAGTGGGTCACGATGATCCTTCCGGCCTTCCGTGACGGGGTAAAAGAACTTTACTTTGACGTGCTGGTCCCCGACGGCTTGAAGTGCGTGTTCACGGATAACTAAAGGGCCTACCCTCATGATAAAAACTCGTGCGATTTTTGGGGCGGACCCAACCGGACAGGGCTTTTACTGGGCCAAGTCGGAACAAAAGCGGTCGGAGGCACTGGCCGTTCGCAGAAACGCGCCGTATGAGTTCGACGCCGTATATCAATGTAACCCGTCTGCCTTGGCGGGGACGATCTTCACGCCTGCGGACTTCGCATATTACCCTATTCCCTCTCCCGCCGACAGTAACCCGTATGACGCCTCGCTGTGGAAGCCCTTTTTATCTTCTGGCGACCTGGTGGTGCAGGCGTGGGATACGGCAGGGTCATCTTCCCTTCAGGCGGACTATTCGGTAGGGATTACGGCATCCTTGCGTCCGTGCAGCGAGTACCATTGTGGGGAGAATGAGGACTTGCTCGGCCCGTGCGAGCCGCACTACGACGTGTATATCACTCACCTGTTCCGCCAGCAGTTGGACTACACCGACCTCGTGCGCGAGGCGCGGGACTTGATGCGCCAGTGGGGGCCGACGACCGTTTTAATCGAGCAGAAAAGCACCGGCGATCCTTTACTCAAGACCCTGTTGCAAGCGGGGCTACCTGTCGAGGGGAGGAAACCGGGGGTGCTGTCCAAGAAAGCTCGGGCGACGTTGAGCCTCGGCGCTGGGTCCGTACAGGGTTGGATGCGTATGCACCGGGTGCGCTGGCCTGCTGGGGTGGAGTGGTTGGCGGACGCGCAGAAGGAGATCACCAGTTTCACTGGCGCTGAGGACCAACACGACGACATCGTGGACGCCTTGGTGTATCTCGTGGGCTACGCGATTGAGCTGGCGGGGGCCGTGGCGCGACTGCCGACGGACATGGAGACTTTCGAGAAGAATGCAGCACAGCAGGCGGCGCGGGACTACAATGTGTTCACGACTGCGCGACAGCCTAACCCCGTCATGCCGTGGGAGGTATTGTTCAAGTCTACACCGCACGACCCGTTCGCGGCCTCCTGTGGGCGCTGTTCTTCTTTTGACGCGGGCCGTCAGTTCTGTGTGTTCCATAACCGCCGCACATTTGCGCTTAACTCGTGCCCCGACATAAACCCGTCTGAGAGTTTGTTAGCCTAGTGGGTGGCGTGCATAGCCGCAATTGCATATTTTTTCGCACCTTTTGTTGTGATATTCTCACGTCATCTTTTCTGGAGCCCGCACTATGGCTAACCTTTCGGACGTAACCAAATCGACGGTAGAAGCGATAAAACGCTACTTCACCAAAGAGTCCACGGGCCTGCCCACCACGGCGAATGATGACCCGGAGTACCTGAATCAACTGGGACAGGAGGTCATGGTGCTGGAGTCGGGGGTGGCAGTGCGGCGTCCACCCAGTATTGCGTCGGTGAGTGACCTGTCTACCCATACCAGAGAAGCCTATGAGAAATTGGGCAGACTGGTTACAACAAGTGGGCCGGAGTTCGTCAAGGGTCTGATTGAGTTCCAGAAGGCCATTACAGCGCCCCCTTCTATGATGTCTTATGCTCGTATCTCATACATGCCAGAGATGCACAACGCTGGGGTCATGCAGTGGCCGGATATTCCGCCAGAGGCGTTACAAAAGGTCGTCAAGGAAAACATCGCGCCGCTCATGATTATCGGGATGCGGGTGGATGACGTACAGCGGTACTCACAGCTTTCCAACCAACCCTGGAAACCAGGCTGGCGCATCGTCCCCAAGCAGCACGGGCAGGTCATTGACGACAGGACGCGGAAAGACATCGAGGACGCACAGCAGTTTGTGCTGAACTGTACCACGGAGACGACCGATGCTCGCATCCGCGACGCGAACGGCATGACGGGCATACAACGCTTCCTCGCCATGTTGGTGCGGGACACGCTGACATACGACGGCATTGCTGTGTGGACGGACATGACGGTTGGCGGGAGAATCAAGTCCTTTTCACTACTCCCCGCCGGTCGTATCCGCATGACCGGGCCGAATGGGTATAAGCCGCCCGAGGAACCGGGTCCGGACAAGCGCATCTTTGCTGTGGCAGTGGATGATACCGGCTCCGTGATGCACACCTTCACGCGGGACAATCTGGTGTGGTACGTGCGAAACCCGCGCACGGATGCAGACATTACGGGGTACGGCTATCCCGAGATCAGTCAGGCCATGCGGCTCATTCAGGGGGCTACCAACATCCTCGACATGGGCATCGACCGCTTCAACACGTCCGCCATCCCGCAGGGGATGTTGCTTCTGGAGGGGCAGGGATGGACACAGCGGCAGCTGGACGTGGTGGCACGTATCTGGACCAACCTCAAGAACGGCACGACGAAATCCTGGGCGCTTCCAGCCATGCAGGTGCCGCTGAACGGCAAGATCACGGTGTTGGACCTGTCCGACATAGCGGGCAAGGAAGTGTATTATCAGGACTTCGCCAACATGCTTTATGGTGCGCTCTGCACCATTTTCCGCTTCCCGGTCACGCGCCTCGGCTACCGCATTTCAGGTAAGGGGCCGGACACGTCCCCGGACAAGCGATCTTCCGACTGGATCGTGGATGAAGATGATCCGGGACTGGCCCCCCTGCTTGGGCATATCGAGGCCGTGTTCAATGAGTATTTGGTTGGCGTGAACTGGCCGCATTTGCAGTTTACATTTACTGGCAAGTCCCCCAAGGAAGATGCTCGCGAGTATGAGTTGCGTTCCTTGGCGATGACGGTGGATGAACGCCGTGCGCAGGCCGGGCTACCCCCGCTCGAGGACGTGGTGGACGCGAAGTACCGCGACTTGGCGTTGCTGTTGGGCATTGCTCCGACCGACCCCGCGCTTTCCGGCCCTTTCCAGTCCATGGCGGCGACGTTGTTGGGGGGTGGCGCGAACGTCAAACAGGCGGAGTCCATGTTCGGGCATAAGATTGACCCGGCACAGGCGGACGAGCATGGGCACATGAGCGGCGTTCGGCGCTCCAACGACGGCAGCGGGGACAAGCCAAATAAATAATTTTTGCAGGTGAAACAAGGAGACAGACAGGTGGACAGCAAAGCAAAACCTTACATTCTCGGCTATCTGGGGAACCGGGAGGGCAACGGGTACTATCGGTTGATTGAGCCGCTACGGGCTGCGAAAGATGCGGGGTTGGTGTTCGGTCGGCTGGAGGATCGGGTACTGACGACGGAGGCGGTTCTTGCCATGCGCCCTTCTGCGGTGGTGTGGCAGATGCAGATGCAGGACCATTTACTGGAGACGATGAAAGACTATCATCGGGCTGGCGTTTTCCAGGTTTATGAAGTGGATGATCTCATCCTGTCCAAGAGCGACATCGCGGATAGCAACATTCACAAGGGTAAGTTCCCTTCAGACTTGAAGGCGCGGTGGCGGAAAATTCTCAGTTTCGTGGACCGCGTGACCGTTCCGACCGAACCTTTGGCGGCGTATTACCGGGACTTGGGCGTGGACGTGCGGGTTGTGCCTAATGCCATTCCGCGACGAGTTTTAGATGCTATCCAGGCAAAGCCTTTTTCCGCCGAAAAGCTGAGTAGTTCCTATCGTCCGCGAATTGGGTGGATGGGCGGTATCGGTCACGCAGGAGACTTGGCGGTTCTTGCCGAAGTCGTTGAACTATTAGGCGATACGGTGCAGTGGGTGTTCATGGGCATGGTGCCTCCTGGTGTGACGCCTGAGAAGGTTGAGGTGATTCCCCCGGCCCCGGTCGAGCAGCACTTGTTGCGTTGGGCGCAGGCAGACATCGACTTGGCGTTAGCGCCGCTGGAGCGGAGCGCGTACAACGAGTGTAAGTCCAATTTGCGGGTTTTGGAGTACGGTGCGTGCGGCTTCCCAGTGCTGGCTACCAAGATCGCTCCCTACGCGGATGCGCCGGTGTTTTTCCCGGAGTCCGATACGGCGTCGGCATGGGCGGCGAAAATACGCGAGTTGGTTAGCGATCTGGGGGCGCTGCATGAATCTGGCCTCTATTTGCGAGCTTGGGTGGAACGCCACTTCACCTTGGAGGACCGTGCACCGGCGTTTGCCGCCGCTTGGGGGGCCGATATTGCTTCCACTTGGGATGCCTCGCTTGAGGCGCAGGAGGCAAAAGGGTATTGGGTGGGGCATGAGGCGTTGTGCGTTATCCCCAAGGGTCTGAAAGCGCGATCCGAAGCCTATGCAGCGGCGCATCCTGAGGTGGCGGCGATCAGTTTCTTGTCCAACGACGGAGACTACGCGGCGTATCCTATGGCGGGTCAGTTTGTACCCATCAATGCCGAGATTTCTGAGCGGATTCAAGACGTGGTGCACCGTTTGGAGCTGGACCCGCTAGAGTTGCCGGTCCCCGTAGGGCCGTTGACCTATATCACTCCGGTAGGGGAGGCCCGGATCGGCGCGCTGGACGTGACATTGCCGCTGGTGTCGGGGCAGTTGATGGACTTCGGTGCGAAGGCGCTTTCTTTGGGCTTGAAAACCGTCCTGCTGCCCGAGTTCGTTGGGGCGCTGTTTCCGCAGGAACGGGATGAACAGAAGGCCGCCAGTATTGCCCAAGGGTTTGCGCTGCGGTATCCGGGGCAGGAGAAGCTGTTTGACAAGGACGCGGAGGTGTTCGAGTCGCTGCGTGTGCTTCGCGCCAACATCGAGGCAGAGTATAACGTAAGGTACTATCAGATCACCCCGGCGGGACGCTCTCCTGCGGACGCGTATGACCTGTGGTTGGACGCCTATATGTCGGGCATCCCGGCGGATTGCGAGGAGGTTTCCGTAGTGCATATCGGCAGCGACGCGCCGTTGCCGGACACCCGGTATGTCTGCTTCACGCAGCCGACGGATACCTTCTTGCCAGGGGTGTATGGGGCTGTGCGGGACGCGCCGATGGCCTACTGCGACGAAGATACGGCGAACGGTGCGGTGCGGTCTAACCCATATTGCAAGCCCGCGTGGAACTACACGTTGCTGCTGTCGCATAACTATCTGGGACGGGGTGTGCGGCTGCGGACGGACGATCTGCGGGAGATGGGTGTGACCGGCGCTCCGGCCAGTGAGTATGAATACGCGGACCTGTTGTTCCGCGTCGTGGAGCGGTTCGACGGGCATTTGTATGAGAACGCGGACCGGTTTATCCATGTGCCTGAAATCGGCCTGACCAAGACGGCTCAGGACGCACCATACATCTATCCCGTAGGGGACCATATCAAGCGCCGCAGCCGGGCCGCGATGGTGAATGTGCTTCCGAACCGCATGTCGTTTGTGCAGTGGGCGATGGAGGCGCAGCCTCGGGTCGAGATTGGCATACCCACTAAAGATAACGCAGGGATGTTGGACCGTTGTGTCGGGTCTATTTTGCGGTTCACCTCGTATCCTAGTTACCACATCACCATTTTCGACAACGGTTCGCGGGATAAAGAAACCTTGCGGCTTCTGGCCCAGATGGAGAAGCATGAGAAGATCACGGTCAAGCGGGTGCCGCTGTCCCCATTCAACTACTCTACCGTCAATAACCGCGGCTTTCAGGGTGCTGATGCGGACTATTTTCTGTTGATGAATGACGATGTGGAGGTGTTGCCGAACGGCGGCCATTGGCTGGACCTGATGCTACGCACCGCCCAAGATGACCAGGTAGGTGTTGTCGGGGCTAAATTACTGTACGCCAACCGCACAGTACAGCACGTCGGGGTCGTTACAGGCATGGGTTTCGTTGCGGATCATAAATTCAAAGGCATCGGCGCGCAGGACTTTGGCTACTTTGGACAGGCGGTTGTACCTCATGAAGTGAGTGCGGTTACGGGGGCCTGTTTGTTGGTGTCTAAGCCTGCTTGGGATGCGGTCGGCGGTTTGGACGAGCGGTACGCCGTAGCGTATGGGGACGTGGATTTTTGTACTAAGTGTCGTACAGCCGGGTATAAGGTGGTTATTCAGCCGCAAGCGGCTCTGTTGCATCACGAGAGCGTCAGCCGGGGGTTGGACGATACACCGGAGAAACTGGCGCGGCATTTGGGGGAGGCACGTACTTACCGCGAGACGCATGTGTTGGAGTCGGACCCGTTCTGGAGCCCGCTACTTGCGCTTTCCACACAGCCTGCGCTGGCATGGCCTCCGCGTTCTTATACTCCAACCTATCACGGCGGCGTGTTCTTGATCGGCGCGAACCCGGAGATGGAGCGTCAGTTGAGCCGGGAGCAGGTACGTTGGGTGCGTTTCGAGATGCACTCACCGACTACGTTACGGCAGGTGCTGCCGCAGGTGGCGAACGCGCCTTTGCTCAATCTGTACGACACCTCACAAGCTTGGTTCCGACAACGGTATGCGCCGGAGCGCGTGGTGCTCTGTACCAACAAGGGGCTTTCACTGGAGCTTCTGCACTGGCTCTTGTATCTGCGGGAGCAGGGTGTGCAGGTCGAGGCACTGGCGGGGCTGCCAGAGATACCTTTTGCCTCGACGCAAGACGTGTGTGAGTTATGGGAAAAGCTCTGATTTCGGTGTCGGACGCCATAGAAACGCTCCGCAAGAGCCTGGGGGAGATGTCTGCCGAGGAAGAAACGCTGCTTTGGCAGTTACGCAATGCGCCGATCCCCCCGGCGGCACACTATGACTATGGGATGTTCTATGACGGGATATGTGACTGCTATCTCTGCACCGAGCATCGTGCCGCACAGCGGATTTTCGCTTTGCGGGGGGGAAAGAAGAACAGCGCCGACTCGTGGTTTCGCCTGGTCCGGGCGACGGATAGCCGATTGACCATATACTCTGAGATTTCTTTCGCTTTACGGAATCGGCCAGAGTTTGAGGCCCGCATGGAGCGCGTTTTTTGGGCGCTGTTGAGTCATGCGCCACATGTTTTGGAATACTGGCTACAAAAAGATAATATTCGAACTACGGCATATTGGATCAAAGTTTTGGCGCCGGCGTAGTTATAGGCGTTCCATCAAAGCGGTGATAGTATCCCAGCAATCACGGAGGGCTATCTTATGTCCGTCACGGTCAAAGTCGCAGATTTCACGTTCACGTTTGGGGAGAATTTCTCCATTCGCAAAGGGGGCGTGGCATACACGCCTCGCGTCGGAAACACGCAGCAGTTCGCTGGCACGAACGCCGATGTTCGTAAACGGGAGCTAGGGCAAGGTGAGCACCGCAGCCCGCCCAAAGGCTACCCCAAAGACAAGAGCCAATACGCCGTGCCCGAGTATTATATGTTTCCCATCGACAACGCGGAGCGTACCCGCGCGGCGATCAGTTACTTCCCCCATCACACCTGGAAGCCGGACGAACACAAGGAGGAAGCGGCGAAACGGATTCTACGCGCGGCGAAAAAGTTCGGCATTGACGTGAGCGATGCGTCGGAAGTGGCGGAAGCGGCCAAGGGCGGCGGAGGATTCGGCTCCTATGGGCACTGGTGAAGCTATTTGCATCGATTTTCCTGCCGTCATCAAGTCTCATATTGAGAAAGGACGGCGCACGGTATGGGTAGAAGCCAGTAACCAGGAGCCTGACAGCGAAGGGGACGTTATTCTCCAGTCTGCGCTACTGGGGTCCGCCGAGTATTTTCTGGAACAAGGTCATATTGACATCGACCATATCTCGGAGATCGGAGCGAGGCTTTCCCCGCCAGTCCGTGACCCCAGCGCGTTTATCATTGGTAAGCCAGTTTCCGTTGAAGACGCTGGCGACGGACGCACCGCTGTCGTATGGGAACTTGGGAAGGGTGCTAAAGCCGAAGAGTTTTGGGCATCTCTTTTGTCCGGCGAGGGTCTGCCGTGGCGGGCGTCTATTTATGGCTTTCCGATGGACGGGGGTATTACAGAGTGCCAGTCGAGTTATTGTGCGATGGGCGCTACCCGGTATCTGGTGAAGGCCATACAATGGAAGTCGCTGGCGATGACACAGCATCCGGTAAACGACGCGATCCGGGGCGCGGCCAAGGTAGTATCGGCCAAGGCGTTCGTCAAATCGCTTTCCAAAGCGGCGCACGCGCAGTCCAACTTGCCGGACACGTTGATGTATACGGACAGTGCTGTCTTACCTACTTGTGCAGGTGTGCTATTCACTGATGGGCGCGAGGTGTTTCTTCTGCACCGCACCGACCGCGATGAGTGGGAGGGACCGGGTGGTCATTTGGAGCCCGGAGAGTCGGCGGAACAGGCCGCGAAGCGCGAGACCGAAGAAGAGACCGGGGTGTCTGTGCCTTTGAGCCAAATGAATCACCCGGATCGCCAGAGTGAGTATTACATGGCGTTTGAGGTGCCGGTAGGCAAGCCGGATTTTCGTTTCCGGTTGAACCATGAACACGATAAAGGTCAGTGGTTTGACTTGGCACACTTGCCCGATGCGGCACACCCGAACCTGAAGAAATGGGCAAAGCAGAAATTGCAAGGCGCCGCGGCGAAGTCGAACGAAATGAACGCTGACCCTTCGCAACAGGAAATCCCTCCCACCGGCGAGTTGAACAGCCTTGGAGAAGGTCTACCGATGTTGGCGATGTCGGAGCAACCAGGGGGTGTATGTGGGCGTGAGGCGCTGTGGAAAGAGTATACGAATCATGTTGCTACGGGCGACTGTCCGCATTGTCTGGGCGGTGTGAATGTCGCGTCGCTCCGGCAGCATTTTCAGCGTTGTGACGGGATGCCTTTCGGAAAAGCGGATATTCTCGCGCTGGCCTTAATCCATTTGTTGCAACGTGCCCGCTAAACCTATAGGTGTTCTTTACTTTTTGTGTTTTGCTTATGCAGTAGCCTACTTTGGAGGATAGCATCATGGCTAGTTTCAAGTCGCTTCTGGCGGATATGATCCGCAAGGCCCGTGAGGACAATACGGTGCCGCCCGAGTTGTTTGTGGATGACCACCTCGATGACGCAGAGTCTCGCCACCAGGTGCCCTCCAAGGAGCAGGTCAAGTTTGGCCCGACCGAAGCCGCGTCTGGCGAAGGCGTGGTACGGATGATTGGGGATTATTCCAACCCGGCGCCGCAGCAGGCCATTACCGAGGAGTACATTGAGTTTAACCGCTCTTTCGACAAGCGCCTGAAGAAAATCGAGAAGGCCATAGTTGACATCTCCAAGGGTCATAACCAAATGGCTTCCCTGGTCGGCGGTATCGTCGCTGCTGTCGAGAAGGCTGAGGAACATGACGACGAAGATAAGGAAGTGCGGGAAATGACCGAGAAGGCCGTCCGCAAAGCCAAAGTCGCGCTGTTCAAGGCCGAAATGGATGAAGATGACGACGACAACGAGGCGGTTGAGGAATCGGTAATCTCTGCTGAGAAAGCCGTCAACACCGCGATCAAGGCATTGACCAAGGCTGCTGAGGAAGACGAGGACGAAGAGAAGATGGAAAAGGCCCGCAAGGTCGCCAAGGCTCTTCGTGAACGCCTGAAAGCAATCAAGGCCAAGAAGGACGACAAGGGCAACCAGAACGACGGGGAAGACCCCAAAAGCGGCAATCAGGAAGACGCCGCTGCGAAGTCCATGGAGGCTGCGGTCATGGCTGCGTTGACCAAGTTGGGCATTACCAAGTCCGACGGCGAGCCCAAAGGCAACGGCGCTGAGGAAGTGCAGAAGTCTATTGATGCGCTTTCCAACAAGGTTTCCACGGTATCGGACCTCCTGAACTCGCTGATGGGCAAGTCGGTTGGCACGGCTCCTACCTTCCAAAAGGCGGAAGCCAAGGAAATGCTGAAGTCCCGTGTGGACGCCTTGAGCAAGGCCATCAACGAGGAAAGCCTGTCCGACTCGGACACGGCGGTCGCCCAGCGGATTTTGTCCCGGATTATTCAAGTGCAAGATGGTGCCATCGACGCTTCCAAGTTGGATGAGGAACTGCGTCGCGCCCCAGAAAGCGTCCTTCGGCTCGTCGGTTAAGGAGTAAGATCATGTCTCGTATGCAATTTTTGGAAGGCGCTGAGGCGGCTGCTTTCGCATCTGACGGAGCAATGAAGTCCGCTGCGGAAGTATCGCGCTGGATGCAGAGCCACAGCAACAGTAACAACCCCATGTCGCATTATGCGCGGTCCCTTAGCGCATTGGCGATGGCAGCACCTTCTCCGGTCGGGCAGGAACTGGTCAAATCCAAGTTTGCTCCGATGATGGAGCGCGTCAACGCGAAGGCCAAAGCGTTTCGTGCTAATACTCGTGTGGCCAAGTTTCCTTCCTTCGGGGAGATCGCCAAGTCCACTGGTAGCAATGCGCTTGCCAAGGCGGACCTCGATGTAGGTACGCTGACCAACTTCAGTCAGATCACCGGCGGTCAGGCACTCGGCTATGTTTCGCTGGATGTGCGGATGGCTCGTGGTACGGTTCGTCCGTCCTCGTTTACGTTGTATCAGGCGCTGAACAAGACTGCTGCCTACCAGGTCGTGGATTACTGGGCGTATGCCAACGCTACTGGTGGACCCCTCCCTGGCGGCGCGTTCTCGTCGTATTCCAGCGTTTCTCAGGGTGCGTTGAACACCTCGGCAGGTCAGTATGAGCTGAAGAGCATTACTTTGAAGATGGCGCTGGATGGCCGTGCCATTACGACCGCGTTGGCCGCGCAGAACTCCTTCGTGAACATCGAAGAGCAGGAAAACACCAACGCTGCGCTGACCGTCCTGGAGTCGGTGAACTGGGTGAACTACTGGGGCAACCCGAATGTGTACCTTAACCACTTCACGGGCGTCTATTACAGCCTGCCGACGGAAAATATCTTCAACTACCAGGAGTTCGCGTCCAACAACTCCTCGCAGGGCTGGAGCCCGCAGCAGACGCTGTTCAACATGGTCTATGAAGTGGCGGCTCAGGTGACGAAGTTCCGCACCTATGGTCAGATTACTCATGCGTTCATGAGCCCTGGCGCCATTGGCGACTTGCAGAGCCTTGTGACCACGCAGCTCAACAACATCGTCAACGACATTACGGACTTCCAGAGCGGAATCCGTGGCGTTATCGTCAACGGCGATTTGCAGGGTATGCGTACCCGGTTCGGAACCATTCAGTTCCCCATCGACATCTTCATTACCGCCCGCGACAAACCCGCGCAGAGCATCGTGTACAGCGAGAGCAACACCACCCCGGCTACTACGAGCAACCCGACGCCTCCGGCTTCGGTCACCGTTGCCACTTTGGCCCCCGGCGCTTCTGGCACCTCGGGCAGCGAGTGGACCTCGGCTTACGTGGCTTCCAGCGGTGTGTACATGTACGCTGTGGCCTCGGCGGACAGCAGCATGAACGAGTCGGTGCTGACTTACAGTGCTGCCGTGAGCGGCGTTGCGGCTGGCGGTGCGTACCAGTTGACCATTGCTCCCCCGGCAGCTAATGACATGGCGGCGTTCCGCGTGTTCCGCTCTGGTCTGGGGTACAACGAGACGACTCCTAGCCCGGCAGCGTTCCGCTACATTGGGGACGTGATCGGTAACGGGTCCGCGAATGTGACGTTCGTTGACTTGAACCAGCACATCCCCGGTTCGGAGACCATCTTCCTCTTGGATATGGATGATGATGATGACGCAATCGACTTCCGGTACTTGCTGCCGCTGACCAAGATCGAACTGTTCGCTCAGTCGTTATATATGCCATGGGCAGTAGCGATGATCGGTGCGATCCGGTTGAAGGTTCCCAAATTCCACGCGGCTATTCGGAACTACGTGCCCGTAGCCCCTGATTGGAACCCGCTGCGGTCGAATGTGAACGCCAGCAACAGCATCTAACAGTCTCTCCCACCACCTGTCTTAGCCGCCTTCGGGCGGCTTTTTTGCGCTCGTTTGCTGAATAACTCTATGTGTGTTAGTGTAGTGGTCGTTGGCGGTGGAGAGGGAAGATCAGTGGAGCTTACAAAGAAGTGTCCCGCGTGTGAGCGGGTTCTGCCGGTTTCTGCTTTTGGACAAAATAGGGCTGCGTATGATGGCCTACAGAGCCGGTGCAAGGAGTGTGCGAAAGCCGCGCGTAAAGCCAAGATTCAGGAGCAGCGTAACCAGTCGTTGTTTTGTATGGGCTGCCAGCAGACGCTTCCAGCGGACCAGTTCCCCAAGCGGCGACCTAAAAAGCTGTACTGCAATGCTTGCCGGAAAGCGCGTAAGGCCGAATACAACCGGAGGTTTCGGGAGGAGCACCGAGACGAACTCAACGCATATCTCGAGGACTATCGAAAGGCTCATGAGACGAAACGGCCTCCTGATTACAATGAGAAACACGCGCAATCAGCGCGGGAACGCTATGCCAACGACCCTGAGTACCGGGCGCATGTACGCGCACTGGCCGCGAAAAACCGAGCGAACGAGACGCCGGGACAAAAAGCGCGCAGGCGACAATATATGCGCGAGTTCCAGCGACGCCCTGAGCAGGTGGGGAAGCGAAGAAGCCGGTATAGGGAAATAGTACAAAACCCGAACGCCTACGTGCGCTTGCGAGAGGAGAATAATGCTTACCGAAACAGTGAAGCGTACGACCGGAAAGAGCGGGTGCGTCTTGCACGACAGGAACGTCCAGAAGTGTTCCGAAACGCCGAAAACCGACGGAGGGCGCGAAAGAAGAACGCAACGGTGGAATCCTTTGACGCCGAGGCTCACGTAGCTTTTCTCCGCACATGGCAGCAAGGACGGTGTTACTACTGCGGCGAGCCGATGGCGGAAACCCATGTAGAACATATCGTTCCGCTGTCTCGCAATGGTGCGCATAGCCGACAGAATACCGTGCTGGCGTGTCCCGCCTGCAACCTCAGCAAAGGCTCCAAGATTCTGTGGAAAGAGTGGGTGCCGTCGCGCACCGGCGCGAGTGATGCCGTGCTACCTCCGCAAACCGAATTGCCCATGACGGTACTGTCTACCTTCCATGTTTCTGACCGAGAATCTTCCAGCAACGTACTCACGCTTCTGCGGCTCCAGAATACGGGACCGATGTTTTTTGATTTCGAGTGGCGCATTCGGCGCATCGCAGTAGTCAACATTTCCAAGTCCCGAGCCGGTGAGCATAAAAGTGTCGCGGCGCGTAAGTGTGACGTGCGATCTATTGACACGGATGACGCTAGGGCTTTTCTCAATATGTACCACTTGCAGGGGTTTGCACGCAGCACCTGGTATATCGGGTTGGTGCATGAGGGCATGTTGGTTGGTGTAATGGGCGTCGGTCTCCGCAGCGGCGTGTTCGAGATCAGCCGCGTTGCGTTCGCTGGCTCTGTTGCCGGGGGGCTTTCCCGTATGTTCCAATTCTTCTTGCGTAATTACTATGACAGTAAGTCCATGTTGGTGAGCTATACTGACCCGCGTATCGCGACCGGCGCGTCGTTTCATAACCTGGGCTTCGTGGATATGGGCGAAGTACCCGCGCAGCTTCTGTACGTTGGGCCTGGTGGGCTGTTCCACCGCATGAGTTTCATGAAGGCGGCGATGCGGAAGAAACTGAGCTATTTTGACGAGAGTGCGTCGGAGGCGGACAACGCTAGGTTCAATGGCTACTATCGCATTTTCCCGATTCCTTTGCGCCGCATGGTGTACCGGCCTTGACGTTCGTACCGCGCTGCGGCACACTATATTTACCAAAAGCGGCGTAAAGCCCCTGCCTTTAGGCATGGGGATATAAGCCGCACGCATCTTGCGGCATGCTGTAAGATACCATAGAATGGTCCCATGGCTACGCTCACCAAAACCCTCAAACTCCCTTTCCTGCGCCTGAATCAAGCCAAGGCGGCGGAGTTTGCGCGTCTGGAAGTGCTCAACACGAGCGTTGCCAATCAGATCCTCGCCCTGCCGAAAGAAGAGCGTCGCGCTCTCACATCCAAGTCCTTTGCGGACGTGGAGATCGGCAGCGCCTGGGTCAACCAGACTATCCGCAATGCCAATGCCAAAACCAAGGTCAAGCGGTTTCGACGCTTGCCGCTGGAAACCAACAACCAGAACTGGACGCTGCACAAGGTTGGTGACACCTTCAGCGTTTCCTTCGGGTTGTTGCGTGGCATCAAAAAACGGGTTCCGCTGGAGGTGCATGTCACCTCCCATCGGGAACTGTTGCAGGCATTGCTGGACGGTAAGGCCAAAGCCGGTAGTATCAAACTGTCCCGTTCCCGCCGTGGACTCTGGTATGCCCTGATTTCCGTGTCGATGGATGTTCCCGATGCAGAAAACACAAGCCGCTGGATTGGCGTGGACCGTGGGCAGAATGTGCCGGTGACGGCGGCCACGCCCGACGGCCCTGTTATCTTCTGGAAAGCGGCAAGGATTCGGCATGTACGCCGGATCTTCTCCGAGCGACGGAAGAAGTTGCAGGCCGCGGGGAAACACAAAGCGGTCAGGAAGCTGGAGAACCGGGAACGGCGCATCATCACGCACATCAACCATTGCATCAGCAAGGCGTTGGTGGCATTGGCCATGCGCTTGCACGCGGGAATCCGGCTGGAAGATCTGTCCGGGATTCGGCAATCGTCGAAGCAGCGCAAGACGACCAAATCCGATGCCGGACAGAACCGGGACTACTGGCCGTTCTATCAGTTGGAATCTTTCGTCAGATACAAGGCTCTTGCGGCAGGAGTTGCCGTAGATGCGGTGCGTCCGCACTACACCAGCAAAACCTGTCACCATTGCGGCGCCATCAACCAGCGAAAGAAACATGCCTACGTCTGCACTCGTTGTGGACACAGGGCGCACGCCGATGCCAATGCAGCCCAGAACATTCGGGATTGGTATGGACTGTGCTGCCCACTGGAGCTTGATGCTCTGGTGGGCGGGCCGCATGGACCGGCCCTGAACCCGGTAGGCCAAGCTGCCGCGCAAGCGGTAGCGTAACGAGAACGGGAATCCCCTGGCTTTAGCCATGGGGAGGTTCAAAGTGGAATGAGGAGGAATTACATGGGACTTCGGATCATCGATCCAGCAGTGCTTAATGACAGTGACGACGGAAGCGATGCACTGTTTGTATTCGCGGTGAACATCGGCAGCGCGGTGCGGCTGATTGCGGCTACGGATTATTTCGCGGCGCTGACCGTTGTATTTGAAAGATACAGTGTAACCCCGGCAGGAATTTCCATCGTCGGGCAGTTGGAATACTTGGCGCATACGGACAGCGCGGCAGAAGATAGTGGCGTATCTTTGCACTAGGGGTGTGTGGTGGATCGGAATGACTATACAAATCGGGTTGCTGGTGGCGTGTTGTATGCACGGGCTATGCTCGTGGCGTCGGCTACGTTTGTTCTGACGCTTATTACGCTGTTCTTCTTCGTCGGCTTTCTTGAGGAAGGGTTCTTCGGGTACGCGATAGGCGATTTTGTACTTATGGCGCTTTTTGGACTCTCGTGCTATCGCAATTTTCTTCGGATGCGAGAGATTCGCCTCGATATGCGGGGTGAGTGAGACGGTTCTTGCCTTTCCTGGTGACTGTGGTACTTTGTGTGTAGCTTCCTCTGGAGGGCGGTTATGATTGTCGCAACCATAAAAAAGAACTCCATGATCCACAATCTCTGGTGGCGTCAGGGGTTGACCTTCGCCGCGCTGCATGGCACGCGCTTCGTCCGTAAAGGGGCGATGTACCAGTCGGTAGGGGAGATCGCTGACCTATCCGCGCTCCAGAGTCATTCGGACGTGCTGCTGGAGGTGTTTGGGAATGTTACCCTGTCCACGCCGGCGCGGATTGTAGAAACGGTGGACGGTGCAGTGAAACAGGTTGCTGAGGAACGGAGCGCGCATAAACTCGAAAAACCGGAGGTCAAAGTACCCGAAGTGCCTACGCTTCCTGCCAATTTTGTGCGCCGTGGGCGCCATCCCAAGTCCGGTTGAATACGTAAATGCCGCAAGACCTCGACAACACGACCCTTCAGTCTACTATCGACGCCCCACTGGTGCCGACGGGGGCGCTGTGGACTTGGGATACCAGTACAAAACCGCAACCTACGGTGACAGCTTATCCGACTACCGGAGGCCCGACCAAAACCGGCTTGATGCCTCAAGACCTGCAAAACTTCGTAGGTGTTCCGATCCAATACTACGGCAATCCACCTACGCCCGTGTCGAGCGGGACTATGTTGGGGTGGATACGCTACGCGGAAGATTGGGTGGAGCAGGAAACGACACTGCTATTGACGCAGACTTGGGTAGCGTCTCCTCCTACCCGGCAACCGACGGCTACGAACGCAACGGGTCTGATCGTGAATCCCGCATCCTCCGGCGTGCAGCAACTTGGCGTGGACTACGACCTGGAGGATGCGCCTTACGACTTTTTCTTTCCCCGCGCACAGGATGAGGGCTGGATGGTGCAGAGCCTTCGCTATCGGCCCGTGCGGTCAGCTACCTACTCGGCGCTGGATTGTACGTCGATCAAGAACATCGCATACATTTACCCGCTTTTGAACGATTTTTTCCGAGTGCCGCCTACGTGGTACGTGGAAGATACGGATTTTGGGCTGGTCCGCCTTGTGCCTGCGGCCAATGTCCAGATGCTCCCTCTGTTCGCTATGCAACTATCGTTCATGGGGTTTGCGCAGTCCATTCCGGGCGGTCTGTGGCTTCAGTACACCGCAGGGTTGACCGCGAACGACTACATTTCCCGGTTCAGCTTCATTAAGCAGTTGGTGTTGGCACAGGCTGCAATCCAGGCGCTCATGACCATTCAAGGGACGCTGAATTTTGGTGCAACGCAGTACAATATCAACGTAGATGGGCTCCAGTATCAGACTCAGTACCCCAAGAGCGGACCGTACTCCGGTCTTATTGAGCAATTCACTCGTATGCGTACAGACTTGTTACAGACAGCCTTTAACAAAGTATCGGGGCCGATGCTTATTACCCTCTAGGCCCTCAGTCGTTTGCCTTTCTTGGCGTCCTGTCGTATTCTCGCAGCAGTCCACCTTTACGGGCCTGTTCATGTCTAACGTACCGTTCCTGCCGCCCTCTTCGCCTTTCGTACTGCCGTCTGACCCGTTCGAGCAGTTGATGGCGGCGTATGGCGTACAGCTTCAGTACATGAAGGGGCATGAGTGTCCGTGCGTGCTTGGGAACCTGGAGGTGCCGGGGTCGCCAGACCCTGCCTGTACCACCTGCAATGGCCGTGGAACCTATTGGGATACTCCGTCGGAGCCGTTTTTCGGCCTGCTGACACATATCGGGCGTACCAATTACGGGAACGAGCCGGGCAGCGTCATGGACCCAACACAAGGAAACGTGTGGGAAGCGAGCCCGACAATCACCATACCCCCTTCGCAAGTAGGGCCGTGGACGCAGGCTACGGTGTACGACGCTTTCATTGAGCCCAACGCACCGCAGCGATTCAACACCACGCTGGTTGTCGGGGGTAATCCTTATCTGCCATATCGCCAAGGGCTTTCGATTGCTTCCACTGGTGCCGTTCGGGTATACGACGCCACAACCCATTCCGTGGTTTCCGGGGTAGGCTATACCGTGTCTAGTGGTGGGGTGTTTTTGGCCGACACCTACCCGAATGGAACGGCATACACGGTGGAGTACTACGCGGACCCGGTGTATGTCGTGTTCCGCACCGCAGGCGGCGCTCCGCACTTTCGGCCTCTTGGGGCGGTGGGTAATCCGCTCCCGCTACGGCTGCATTGTCAGTTGCTGGATATATGGACGCGCTCGCGCAGTGGTAGCAACACCTCGACTTCCCCGTTTGCTTTTGGGAGTGGCTGACGTGGCAAAGGGCACAATGTACACGGTACATACCGATGTGGACCCTAATCTACTGGGCGATCTCGCCAAGGCGGTCTACCGGGAATGGGTGAAGTGGGCGGTCGGCAAAGAATCTTTGGGAGGCAAGACTTTACGCGCCCCATCGGGCCGTTATGCGGCAGGCATTCAAATGGCGCAGACCGGCGATAACGTGGTCGAGATATGGGTCGATGAGGCGGATGTGCCCTATGCATCGGCGTTGGAGTATGGGCGACCGGAAATCATGATGCGGAACGCCCTGCTGTTCGGCGCAAAGTCGGCAAATGCCAAGACCTCCAAGGAAGGGTATAAGTACAAAGTGGTGAACATCAAGACCGATACCGCCTATGGCAGTATGCTCAAGTCCTCCATGGCGCCTACATCCTTTTCCAAAATTGCAGCGCAGATTCACCACCTGCGGAGTGAGGAAGGCACCATGCGTACCGTCTCCAGCAAGCCGGGCTCATCGTCTTGGGTTACGCCGAATATGTCTCCTTATGCGCCAGCCCTCATTTTGAGTAAGCTGGTAGAGCGTCAATACGGAGCTAACCGATAATGGCGCAGATCGTTTACAGCGTAGTCGCCACTGGTGGCGTCATTGTGTTCCGCTTCCCCGACATGGCGGCGGGGTCGTTTTCATTCTCGCGCAGCGCGGACGGCGGCAACACTTGGCAGGAGCTATACTCCGGCGAAACTTATCAGAACGAGTTAGGTGAAGTCGTTACGCCCCGTTTTGTGGACTATGGAGACGGCACGGCAGCGCCGCTGAGTCAGAATACCAGTTACCTGTATCGGATTACCGATTCCTCCGGCACAACGACTTCGCCTCCTATAACTCCCGCCAGCAGACTCGCCATTGAGGGCGACTTGGTTACGTCCATTTTGATCCGCACCCTTCAGGCGGGGATCGACGGTCTTACGTTGCCGTCTAATGTCAATCCCCCACGCATCCTGCATGCCATGCCGCTGAACGGGGAACCTCGGCTGCCGATCATCACGGTCAATATGGACTACGGCCCCGCTTCGCAGGAGTTCCCTATCGGGGTGGGCATCAACGCTTCCATGACCAATACCGATGTGCGGACGGTGCAGGCCGAGCGCAAATACTCCATTACCGCGCTTTGCCCGACGGTGCAGGAGCGTGAGTTCTACCGGGATGCCATTATCGGCATCTTGACCGTGGCGGCCCCGGAGATTTTTGGTGCTATCTGGGACGACACATCGTTCCGGTTCCAAGCCTACTCCAGTCAAAACGTAGGGCAGCAGAACTCTCCCGGATTCTACTTCACGCAGGTCATGGTCGAGCTACAGGGCAGCTTCAATGTGGCGACGATCAATAACTATGGCCTCATCGACCAGATCGACGTGGACACGAACGGCGACGAGATTTTGGATATCACCTGACCTGAACGCGCTTGTTTGGGTAGTCAACCAAACCTATAGGTGATACAGGTTTTCTGTGCCAACATCCTCGCAGAATCTTTGTCTGGGAGGCTCCCCCGCTATGGATACGGTCAAAGTCCCGCTTCCACGTTTTGCTGAATCTGTCAAAGGTACGCACGATGAAGTGTTCGTCGGTGTACTGCGGGTGTTCCACAAGCGCGAGAAGCATACCCCTTCTGAGTGGCACGCCCTCGTAGACTCGCACCGTGCTCGTCCGGTGAAACTGGAACGCTGAGGAGAAATAGC
This sequence comes from Candidatus Igneacidithiobacillus taiwanensis, assembly GCF_031962545.1. Classification (NCBI taxonomy): domain Bacteria; kingdom Pseudomonadati; phylum Pseudomonadota; class Acidithiobacillia; order Acidithiobacillales; family Acidithiobacillaceae; genus Igneacidithiobacillus; species Candidatus Igneacidithiobacillus taiwanensis. The sequence continues at coordinate 26,441 of NZ_JAVRKK010000010.1, read as the reverse complement.
AAATGCCTAACGTCAATGGTCAGTTCCAAGGTCAACAGCTCATTTTCCCCGGCGCGTACACGGCGTTTAACGACAACGCGACGACCCCGACCAACCCGGCAGCGACGCCTCCCCTCATCTTCATCGGTCAGGGTTACGGCGGCACGCCCAACACGCCTATCTCGCACTTCACTTCAACCGGACTGGCGCAGACGGTTCGCGGCGGTCCTGCGGCGGCGTTTATCCCTTTCATTTTCAACCCGTCTCCGCAGTTGAATGGGGCGCAACAGGTTATCTACATCAACCCGTCCCCCAACACGCAGAGTTCCTTGACCTTGGATGACAGCAGTTCGTCTGGTGTGATTACGCTGACGAGCGCCAATTATGGAACGCCGAGCAATTTGCTACAGGCGTCAGTCGGGGCCGGGACGGTAGCGGGCATCAAGCTCACCATCTATGATTCGTTTGCCGCCAAGAACGGCTACACGACGCAGGCGCAGTACGTGGGGGATAACCTCGGCGTGCCATTCAATCTGGCCTATACGGGGTCCGGTAGCGGCGTGACCTACTCGGTTACTACATCGGGCGGCGTAGCGACCAACTTCATCCTCAATGGTCCAACCAGCGCCGAGTCGTTGAATCTGCCTTTGGGGGGTGAGACGTACGGCACCATCTCGGCGGTAGTAGAGGCCATTAACGGCACTGGGTACTACTCGGCCAACGTCATCAGCGATGGCAACATGCCCTCGACCAACCTGGATGCGGCCTCCGGCGTGGCACTTGCTGCCCCCACGAACAGCGTGGATAACTACGTCAACGTCACGGCTACCCTCGGGCAGATCGTTTACTGGGTAAACACGTATGCTTCCAGTCTTGCAACAGCGGCTATCCCTTCCGGCATCGTGTCGTCTCCGTCCGCGGCACCTGTGCAGATCGGCCTGACCAACTTCTCCGGGGCTACTAACGGGGTTGCTACCCTTCAGGACTATGCCAACGCCTTTAATACCGCACTGGGAGTAGCCGGATGGGTTATCATTACGGACAGCAACGACTTGGGTGTCATGGCGCTTGGGCAGCAGCACGTAGCGACGGCCAGCTCCATTACCGAGCGGAAGTTCCGCCGTTTCTTTACCGGGTCAAGTGTCGGGGAGACGGTCGCGCAGGCGCTTCAAGCCGCACAGGACATGGACGCTTCCAACGTCACGTATGTCTACCCAGGCATATCCTACATTAACACCAAGACGGGCCTCGTAGATACAGTTGGGGGTCGGTATGCGGCAGCGGCGGCGGCAGGCATGGCTTGCGGTAATCGAGTAGCGATTCCTCTAACGGCCAAGGCGCTCAACGGCACGGGTGTCGAGGTACAACTGACCACCAGCGAAGTGAACCAGTTGGTGAACGGCGGCGTTATGCCCATCCATTTGTCGCAGAGTACGGGTGTGCCGACCATCATTCGGGATATAACCACGTGGCAATTGGACAACAACCCCGAGCATGTGTTCAACCAGCAGGTTGCTTGCCAGTATTACCTCGCATACACGTTGAACCAGGGTTTGCAGCCGTATATCGGCGGAATTGCATCTCCGTATTCCATTGGGCGCATCCAGAACGCGGTGAAGAAGCTCTTAAACGCGCTGATCTACACCGAGGGGTCCAACGGCGTCATTTCTTCGTGGAACCCGAAGACTTTGCAAGTCACCTACAGTGGGGAGACGAGCACGGCGAGCGTGCAGGTGGATGTCGTATTTGTCGGCCAAGTAGATTTCATCACGAACTACATTTTGGTTCAGCCTTTGTCTTTAGCGGCCTGATAGGGAAGGAGGCGTAACATGCCAGGATTTAATGCACAACAGCTTGCCTACGGTGTTCGCAATGGCAACATGGTTACGGTCATGCTAGGCGACCTGGAGGTGGGCTTCGCTCAGACCAGCAGTGCTAGCAACGCATGGGGCACGGAGTCTTTGTACGGCATCGGGTCTGAAAAGCCGCAAGAGATTCAGCAGTTGAAAATCTCTCCGACTGTCAGCGTGGACTCGTTTTCCCTGACCGAGAAAGGGCTAACCTACCTCGGCTATCCAAGTAGCATGTTGGAGGTGTTGAGCAACAACGCCTTTGACTTCCACTTGATGAATGAGGAAGGACTGCCGATTCTGACGTATGTTGGGTGCGTCGCGGAGAACTTCAATCTGAACATCCCTGCCAACCAGCCTATTACCCAGGCCGTCTCTTTCCAGGCGCTCGACATCCTGAACGCCCTCGGTGTTTCCATCCTCGGTGCAAACCAGGCGATTCAAACTGTTGAGCAGGCGGCCCTAATCGGGACGGCCTTGAATACCGCAGGGCTTTGATGCGGGCTTAACCTTTTTAGTTGCTTCCACTGCCTCTCCTGCCGCCTTCTGGCGGCTTTTTGCGTTCGTCGCGCTGCTTCGGTATGCTTGCTGGTAGAAGTTCGTCCGATCTTTTTCTTTAGGAGCACAAAACATGGCGGTGGCAGAACAGCAGCATCCAATAGCGCAGACTGAACTGAACGTGGTTCATGACGGCGCGACATACATTTTCAAAATCCCCGGCATCCGTGACGAGGCCAAGATCGGCTCTTATGCGCGGTTTCTGCGAGTGCAGGACGACCCAAACGGGGTTGGCGTAGCGGAGGGGTTGGACTTCAACTCTTTTTTCACGTATCAAGCACTGGCGACCTTTGCGGTGCTTCTGCGGAAGGCTTCGGTGACGTGGCCTTTTTCCCCCGATAAAACGGGAAAGCCGGTAGTAGATGTCAACCAATTCCCTGATGATGCACCTGTTCTGGAGGTATATGAAGGCTATCTAGACGCCCTCGCCCGATTTCGAGGCGAGCTACCCGAAGACGGACGACCCGGAGGGTCAGAGGTTGTGGACGGTCAGCCGGATTCTCAATCTGAGCCCGTTCAGTGACGAGGTGCAGAAATTATCTTCCACGCAGATGAACTGGATACTGGAAATGTATGCACAGGAGAATCCCGACGTGAAGCTGAGCCGACCCGGTGAAGTAAGTCCCGTGGACCGTGCGGTGGCATGGGATAGTGTGCTGATCGAAGGTGTGTCTGCGCATACCGTGTCCAGGGCTGCGGTCGAGGCGGCCAAGAAGTTGCGTGCGGCAAGAGGGATGTAGGATGCCTGGCATACGGATCAAGAACGGCAAGGGCGGTGAGGGCGGCGGAGGAGCCGGGGGGAAAGGCGAATCCGAACTGGAGCGGTTGTGGCACGCCGTCCTTCGCAGCCCTAACCCTTCCACCATACGCACGTTCAAGGAGCTTTTTGATGTAGCTGACCCAAGCCAGACCTTATTCGCTGGCGGGGCGATGGCGGGCACCGGCACCACGAAAGCCTCGTCCCAAATGAACAACGCGCTGCTTCGGCACCTTAGCAAACTTGAGACTCAAATCAAGGCAGGCGCGACCACCGCCCGAAGCCGACGCAGTATAGAAAATACGCACGCCAAAGTTCGCGCACTACACGATCTGGCCGCTTCAGGAGCCCTCCCTGGTGTTGGAGTAGACGCTTCTACCGCCGCGCTGCTTAGTCAAGCAGAAAAAAGAAAAGTCGGTTACGATATTATCTACGCCAAAAAACAGGCAGAAATCCAACAGGCCCAACGTCAAAAAGCCTACGACCGCACCCAACCGTGGTACGCCGCTTCCCGAGCGAGAGAAGGGGTTTTAGGAGGGGCCATAGGGGGCGCGGAGGGCGCGATCATGATGGGCTCCCTTGGGGAGTTTCGTAAGTACTACCGCGTCTTGGATAAACTGGAGAAGAACTCTGCCAAGCAACTAGACACATTGCGCTCCATCAAAGGGATCGATGAAAAAGAGTTAGCCGCCGCACAAGCTACCCATCAGCGTATCCAGTCGGCCAAGGCACGCTATCAAGCGGTTGGAAGAGCTCGTTGGGGGCGTCGCGCTACGTCTAGTGGTATAGGCGGGGTGCTTAAGGATGCTGTTGGGGCGTCGCTTCTCGGGGACATTATGGACCCGTTGGCAGTCGGAGCTACCGTTGCGCTCGCCGGGGCTACGGCGGTATGGAAAAGCGTGGACATGGAGAAGCACTTAGTCGCGGCCATGCAACCCTATACTTCTGTTCGCCTTGGTTCGTCCATGCTGGCGAGGATGCTGGGGGGAAGTAACGGCGCCGGGGTATTCAGAACGCTCTATGGCACCCCCGGGGGAGCACGCTGGACCGGCCCGGCGTGGGAGAAGAAATACGGCCTGACCCGTGCAGACGTTATCGGGGCTATGAACTCGGCGGGGGAGGGTGGCTACTCGCTATCCAAGCAGATCGGCTTTGTCAAAACCATTGCGAAGTACAATCAGACTGGCGTTGGGCTGGCCGGACTGGGCATGAAGCCGGTTGAGCAGTTGGCGCTTCTGGGGGCCAATATCGGCATTACCCAGTTCACAAAGTCCTCTCAGACCCTCAAACTGTTTCAAGAGGCCGTCGCTGCGGGAACGGCCACGGGTGTCAACCGCGCCACCGATATTCACGTCCTGTCCAGTTCCCTCCAGTCGCTAGCCTCGGGTGGATCACTCAATCGCGGACGCTTTACGACCGCCATGATCTCGGGCTTGCTGGGATCTGGCATTACCTCCATGCGGACGGGGGCCGGAGAAGCTTCGGCACTACAGGCGTCGAACAAGGTATTCGGCAACCTCATGGGCCACTCCGCGTGGATGACCTCCGCGTACATGGGTTTGGAGAAGATGACCCATGGGGGGCCGCTCACCAACAAGGATTTACGCACCGTCCTTGGGGCGCATCGCTTCAACGCGATGATGAAGTCCAGCGTAGGTTACAAGACACTGCAAGACCTGAAAGACGCCTGGAACTCGGGGTACAAAGCACTTGCAGTTCAGAACCTGGGGCCGTACATCAGTAATAGAGAAAGATTTTCGCTGGAACAACCTTTGCGCGGCATGACGCCAGGTGTGTTACGTCCTTTTGTAACTCCCGGTGGCCCAGCGGCATACAACTCCATGGCGCTTGCCGCCAGAATAAGTAAGGAATACCCGCATCTAGGCAAGTGGTATAAGAAGCACTACGGGTCTTACCAAATTGGCAAACTATTCAACCACGGCAAGCAGGGTATTACCACCGGCGAATATCAGGATATGCTTGCCGCGTCCAAAAAATATGGAATCCCGGTCGGTGTGTTGATAGCCAACTATATCGGAGAAAACGGTGCGTCGCAGAACTTCGCGGGTATTGCCGCAGACTCCGACTCGTGGGGGTTGTTCGGCGCGCCAAAAAGTATGGAGAAGAACCCCGCCAGCTTCCGCCAAGCGGCTTTTGCGTCGGCCAAGATTATGAGCCGTTTGATGAGAATACATCGCGGTAACTTAGGGGAAGCATTTAGCGCCTATACCGGCCTACCTGTCGGGTCGTCGGGTGTGCTGGATCGTGTCGGGATTACCGAAGCCTATAACCGCATGATACCAGTAGGTTCCTCTACGTTAGCAGCGGGAAAAACCGCTGAAGCGATACGCGGGCTTACTACTGCCACAAACACTGCCGAAATTACGCGGGCAAAGACGCTGTACAAGACGACGCATGGCTTGGTTTTAACGCTGGAAGGCTTGTCTACGAACGCCGTAGGTGCAGCGCAGGCGTTGAAGGGCTTTACGGACGCACTCAACGACACCATTAAGAGTATAGAGAAAAAGCCGTCACAGCGCACGCCGCCCCATTACGTTTCTCGTATGGATACGCTTAATCCTTGGGCTGGGGGACCGCCAGCGTGAGTCAGTTCGCTGCCCAACCGATCGTTGAAGTAGAGATTTACCCGTATGAGGGAGGGCCGTCCGCGTTCGTCATTTCTTCTTCCCAAGGAACGCTTTTGGAAGCTACGGTATCCAAGCGCATACATTCCTCCCAGCCCGGCTCGTTTACGTTGACTTTGGCCCCCGGTGGACCGGGCGGTGTAACCGCTGTGCGAACCTGGGCAGAGATTTGTACCCCGATGTCGCTGGTGGTACTCAAGGGCTCACGCTGGACGCATAACAACGTCATCATGATCGGGGTCGTCGATACCGCGACGGAGAGTCAAGAATGGGACGCAGGGCGAAAAGTTACTCGTACTACGACCATCCAAGGCTACGATTTCCAGTATTACTACACCCAGTTCTCCTATTACACCCTGTACTTCCTCGGCACTACGGCGGCATCGGCGTTATCGGAGACGGTCGGGGCCGCAGCACTCCCGGCGCTCAACAATCAAGGGCTTCTGCACGGCACGCCCGAGCAGGTTGGGGCGGCGTGGTTCAATCACATCATGGCGGGAAAGGACGGCATACTGGCCGATACCGTGGTACGCTATAAAGACAAACCTATCGCCTTCGGTAGTCTCATGGGGCAGTATTACCAAAGCCTGATCGCGGACGGCGAGTTTGATTTCATTATCCCTATGGCCGAGAATTTTCTATCCTCGGAGGGGTCTTGGTGGGATAAGTTTTCCCGCATCTTCCCAATGCCCTGGTATGAGTTTTTTGTCATTACCGCGCAGAATGATTTTTACAAAACCTCGGCTACCGCGAGCACCATGTTCAGCGTAGAATCCGCCGATCCTATTCAGGCGTTCCAGCAGAAGTATAGCCCCCAAATGGTGGCGCGAGTGGTGCCAATACCCCGCCTCAAATATAACCAGCAGACACAGAAGTACACGGTGGACACCGCACTTTGGGACGCGCTTCCCAGTTTCCAGTTGGACGGCCACGGCTTCATCGACAGCAACATCTCGTTCGACTGTAATGAGGCGCGGAATTTCTACGTTATCTCTCCGGTTACGCTATACACCATCACCGGACTATCTTCCAACTCCATCAATCCCTATCTGTTTACTCTGGACTGCGTGGTCGATGTAGGCAGCATTCACCGTTACGGTTTTCGACCACAAATCGACACCACGTATTGGCTGGCGGACCCCAAAGGGCAGGCGGCGCAAGCGAACACTGCCAACAGCGGCAATTATGAGCAGATGATTTCCTCCCTTCTGCTGCGCTCGGTCAGTTGGTATGAACCAACGCCCCTTATGGCTCGCGCTACCGTGACGATGGAGTTTCGCCCGGACATCATGCCCGGCTGCAAGTTTGTGTATGCGCCCTTCAAGAACGGCGAACTGTGGGAGTTCTACATTATCGGCTATGAGCACCACTACGTTTTTGGAGAGGCGACCGCGACGACTTTGTATCTGGAGCGCGGGCTACCCAAGTATATTTACGACCGGCAGGACTCGGTTAGCGTAACGGTTGGGGGAAACAACGCATTCGGCGCGTTCAATGGGGCGTCCCTTTTGACCGCCATTCTTGGCGGTTACGCCATGCGGCAAGGTTCATCCACCAACTCCCAACTGTACCAAGTGGGGCTGCCGTCCGAGGTGAAGGGCCAAGGTATCGAGTTTTTGAAACCGCAGTCGGCGTACCCTATCATGGGGCAGATCGCCAAGATTTTCACAACCCCGCAGGCCAACTGATATGCTGCCACCTCTTGCGCTCGGCCAAGTCCTTTCCCACGACACCTCGCGCCGCGCAGTATATGTGGTACTACAGTCCGGCCAGATTCCCACGGTCCCGGTATTGATGGGTTTTGATGGCCCCGCCGATGCGCTGCGGGTACGCACGGAGAGTATGCCGACGAAAGGAACATGGGGTCTGATCGCCTTCCCTAATGGCGACTCACGTAACGGCGTATGGCTCAAGAGTATCTACACCCAACTATCCGACGCGCTCCCGACGGACACCGACCCGTTCTCCTACTACAACGCGGAGTGGAGCGGCTTTTGGCAGTATCGTGACCAGCAGGGCAACGACAGCATGGTGTACCCGGACGGGACGAGCCTGACCGTTTCTCAGACCGGCAACGTGCCTACCTTGGTCCGTCATGTCGCCAACGCCCAGCAGGTACGTGAGGCACAGGAGTTTACCCAGCAGGAGCGCGTACCCAGTCCCCCCAAGCCATTTATCGTGAACCTACAACACGCCAGCGGCACGCAGGTAAAGATAGACGGCGCGGGGAACACGACGGTCAACGGCGCATCCGGTGCGACGCTCACGATCAATTTTGGCGGGACGGTGGTGACGATCAATGGGGAAGGGAATGTCGATATTCAAGGTGCGAACACGGGTGTCCTGAGTTTCCCCAGCGGGCTCACCATCGACGCCAACACCCAGATCAACGGCGACCTCGTGGTCTCCGACAACATCTCCGACTTGAACGGCGCGAATGGAACCGTCAACGCGATACGCACCGTGTACAACAGCCACGATCACGTCAGCGAAGCCGCAGGCACTAACACCTCGACGCCAAACCAGCAGATGCCGTGATTTTTGCGCGGGTTCGCGTTTTCCGCTATCCTCCTCCCATAAGCATCTAGGAGACGCCGCGCTTGACCACGTTCGCCTTCCCCCCCAACGGCCAATCTGCACGAGGGGCGTCTATCGCGGCCCTCAGTGGCGACGTGGTTATCCCCGACTGGCGGCAGCCACGGCTTGCGTCTTACGACCCCTCTACGCAGGACTTCAGTTTTACCTCGTTGGGCGTCGTGGATACCTTGGCTTCCGTTGGCGCTCCGGCCAGTGATTTCTACGATGGCATCCCGTTCGCGGGGCAGGAGTCTTTTGATTTCGACAGTGCCGCGTTGACCGGCTCCTACTTCGCCCTCACGGACAACGGCACGGACAGCCTTTCGAACCCGCTGGAGACGTACTGGATCGCTCAGCAAAGCACGCAAGAAACCGGCTTCTCTGCCGCTGTAGTAGATACCGCCAATGATATTCTCTGGATGACGGGCTACGGCGAGCGACTGGTAGGCTATTCATCTTCGGGCACCGTTGGCTACGCGCTTCCCTTCAACAGTCCCTTTCAGCAGGCTCGCACGTTCTGTGGCGTCGCGCTCAACGGGTCTACACCTCTCCTCCTGTCGTACTCCGGGGAAGTCTACGCGGCGTCTGGGGGCATTACCCAACGCATGTCTCCTGACCTCGGAGCGCCTTGCAACGCATTGGCTTCGCTGACCACGGGCGGCTACGCGGCACTTTCCCCCAGTACGGCCCAAGTTATTCCTTTCACTATCTCGACACCCTCTACACTATCGGTTGGGACGGCGATTTCTACGCCAATGTCTACGCCTTACGCCATGGCCGCAGGCGCATCCGGGACCAGTGGGTTGATCGGCGTCGTAGGCACCAACGATTTCTCCCTCTCCATCGCGGCCTCTGGCGGGGCGTATATCTCCCTGACCAACGAAGCCTTTGCCACACAACCTGCGGCGGGCACCGTGTCCGTGTTACAGAAAAACAGCGTGGGGGACTGGGCCGTTACGCAGACGGTCACGACCAGCGGCGACCCAACCTATATGGCGGCGCTCCCCAATGCGGAGCAGATACTGGTCACTTTCCCCTCCAGCGGGCAGGTGCAGATCATCCCCGAGACGGACGGCGTGTGGGGTAGTGGTACGACGCAGACTTTCGACTTCACCGACCCCGGTCAGATCGTCAACGCAGGGAACTCCTCCGCCCTGTTCTGCCAACCCTCCGCCAACCAAGTAACACCCTTATACAACAACGGTACAGGCACCTGGTCCAGTGGAACAGCTATCCCTCTGCCCGGGGCTACGGCTTTGGTCTTATCCTCGGACACGGCGGGGTACGCGGGCGGTAGTAGCGGGTCGTCGGGAATCATCGGCCTTTCCTTACTCAACGGCGCGTGGGGAGCAAGCGGGTCTGTCTCCGTGAACTTCGACGTGATGGGCCTCGCCGTGGATACGGTAGGGGGTCTATATGCTTGCGGCACCTCGGGGTCGGTAGGGTATCTGGAGGTATATTTCTCGGGTGTCGCCGTGGGGGGCACCAGTTGGACCGGAGGCGCTTCGGCTATCGCATGGTACGAGGGACAAATCGCTGTTCTTGACCCCGTGAATAACCTTATACGTACTTTCGGGCTCATCAATGGGCAGTACCAGCAGGTCAATTCTTATGCAGCACCCAGCGGGGCGAACCTGTTTATGTCGCTGCCGCAGACGTGGTTTCTCGGGGGAAGTGCCTTGTGGGAGATGAACTGGGGCGCCCCCTATGTATTGGAACGGACGCAGACGGCTGTAGCGGCAGTGTACAACCAAAGCAGTAGCACGTGGGCGCAAGCGGCCTTGGGCCGTGGACAGCGTAGCTTCGCCACGACTTTTGACAGTAGTGGGTTGTGGTACATCGCGACGGACGCTAATGTGCTCTGGGTGATCGAGCCTGACGGCAGCATCAGTTCCCAAACCACTATCCCGGTGTACAGCGGACAGCAGCAGACAACCCCACTTGGCCTCTCTGGGCTGTTATGGGACAGCGGCACGCTTTATGGGTCGTCCTGCATGAACAACGCACTGGCAGTGGGGGTGTAGTGTGGGCCTATTGAGCGCGGTATCAGGAGCAGTAAACAGCGGTATCAACAGCGTTGAAAACGCCTTGGGGATTTCCACGGGTGCGCCTTCCTCTGGAGGCTTACCTTCTGCTTACGCACAGGTGTTTCGCACCATCCCGACCCCTGTACAGCAGTACGCCCTGTACCGTCTGTCTATCCACGCACCCAACCGCCAAAAGACGCCCGTGGAAGTGTTCACGTTCCCACTCTCCCCGTCCAACGTGCGGCGCACCATGACCAGCATGGCCGCGTTTTATGATACCCCCGGCGCGCCTGTGTCTCAGTTCGGTGTAGCGCGAATCATCGACCAGTACGGCATGTCACCACTGACTTTTGTTATCGAGGGCACTACCGGCTGGCAAAAGCACTTGACGGATGGCTTCCACTACACGGGCTTACAGGCGATTCGACGCATACAGACGATTTTAGAGTTCTTCGCGTACCTCAACGCGGGGCAGGCGCAGGCGCAAAAGACCGACTTCTACACAATGGAGTTCTATGACTACTTCACGCGGGAGTTTTATGAAGTTGTCCCCATCGGGCCGCAGGAGATATGGCAAGACAAGGATCGCCCCATTCTTAGCTTTTATCGGTTCACACTGGTCGGCCTCAAGCCGGTCAGTGGCCCGGCGCTCCCTCCGGGGTCCACACAAGACCCTATCGCCGCTGCGTTCGACTCGACGGTCGTGACCGCGCAGGCCAACTTTAATACATTCATGGGGGGCGTGAACGATTTGTATTCCACGGCAAGCAGCGTGGTCAGCAGCGTTATAAACGCGGCGGGAAATATCCTATGATTTCAATACCCTACCAAAACCTCGATAACGCATGGTCCAATTATCTGACCGTAGCGCAATTTTTGGAGGGCTACACTGCCGCAGGTAACACCGTTTCTGCCAGCGTACTACAAGCCTGTCGCGAGACGCTGCATTATTTGGACGACTACATTAGCGGTGGCCTGCTATATCAGGCGCTGAACTACGAACTGGCAAACCTGCAACAAGGGACTGCACTGCCGGTTTCGGTGCCTCCAGGAACCCTGGAGATGGCGACCAACCGCGTGAACACGCTGCAAACCACGGTCAAGCAACTCAGCAACCTGATACAGCCAAGCACGCTTCCAACTGTCAACACAACGCAGTTGAGTAATGGGCTGCCAGGTTTTGCGGACACGGGGCTGCTGAACTACTTCATGACCTATGCGGTCGAGCCCCCTCCATCACAACTGACTCCCTCCAGCGTGTCCAGCGTAATCGCGAACCAGTCTCAGCAGTGGGCTACGTATGCCACGGCGCTCCTTCAAGCCTTTCCGACCGGGGAGGGGGACGCTTATGAGTCATTCCAGCGGCAAGCTGCGTTATCTCAGGTCGTGTCGCAGGCCACCGCGAATTTTGCCCTATTCGCTGAAAATTACGCACTTTCATCGCTGTGGAACAGCATGGTCGTACTGCCGCTTCTGAACGCACTGGGTGCGCTGTTGACCTCCGGGGCTTCCAATAACAGCGTGCAATCTCTCAATGCGCTCCGGTATCTGATCGACACTACGATCCAAAATTTAGACGCCATTCTGGCCGTGTTCAAGGAACAGCAGATCACTACGGTTCGCGTGTACACTGTCAAGTCCGGCGATTCCTTGCCCAATATCGCGTCCACGCAGCTTGGCAATTTCGAGCAGTGGCAACAAATCGCCACTATCAACCAGTTGTCGCCGCCATACACCCTGACCCAAGGGCAACAGCTTTTTCTGCCGCCCGCGCCGAACGTCAACAGCAACGTACCGCCAAATTATCTCATCAACTATCTCGGAGTGGACCTTTACTACGGCCCACTGGACCAGGACATGCTGCCGTGGAACGGGGACTTTTTCACGATCAGCGGCTACGATAACCTTATCCTGGCGTTGACCCGAGGCATCATCACGACCATTGGCACGTTGATTTACCATCCAAATTACGGCTCGCGTGTACCGCCCGAGGTGGGAAACGTGGAAACCGCAGCGACCGCGCTCAACATTGGCGCTTACGCCAACTCTGCCATACTCTATGACTCACGGGTCAACAAGATCATTACGTGGGATGTCGCCATGTTACCGAACAACCAGATACAGTACACTTCCACCATTCAGCCGAACGGCGAGAACACGCCGAGTATATCGTTGAATTTGGTGTTGCAACCTTGAGGCCCGAGAAATGGCGAACTCTATTACCGTAGCTGCACCCCCAACCGCTAACGCCGTAGCCACGGCGGTCCTGTCGTCCATGGCCGCACAGTCCGGGGTTATTACCGACTACAATAAAGGCTCACAGATTCGCACGATTTCTGAAGCCTTAGGCATGATTCAAGAGATGCAGGGGATTATCAGCAGCGCCGAGGCGTTTCAGTCCGCCGTGTATGGGGCCATGAGTGCTTTTGGAGTGACGCCTAACCCGGCGTCTGCCGCCGTCGGTCAGGTTATTTTCGCCACGAGCTTTGCCGCCAACCCGCCGACCGTCGGTGTGTCCGTGCTGATTCCTTCTGGTACGTTGGTGCAGACTATCAGCGGCGTTCAGTTTGTTACGACGCAGACCGCCGTGCTGCCCGCAGGATCATCCTCCATCACCGTACCCATACAGGCGGTGCAGACCGGGACCGGGGGCAATGTAGCTGCCGGGACGATCACGCAGCTTGTCAGCGGCCTTTCCTACCCGCTGGCCGTGTCCAATCCCTACCCAACCTCGGGAGGTGCGGCGCAGGAGACTATTGAGTCTACGCTGCAACGCTTCGCCGCCGTAGTAGCGGCCATTAACGGGGCCAGTCCGGTCGCCGTTGCCAACGCTGCTATAGGGGTCACAGTGGCTAGCACTGGCGAGACGGTACAATACGCCACCTGCTATGAGGGGTGGATCGCGCAGATGAACGCGGGGGAAACCCCGACAGCAGGATACGCCGTGTACGTAGACAACGGCTCTGGTACGGCATCCCAAAATCTGCTGAATGCGGTTACATCGACGCTGAACGGCTCCTTCCCCACGCTGCCGGGCAACCGTCCCGCTGGGGTTCCTTATACGGTCAACGCCGTGGTGCCTCTCGCGGCGGTCGTGGTTGTCTCAGGTACTCCGGTTGGGTCCGCTACAGCGGCTTCTCTGACGACGCAGGTGCAGTCAGCCATGACCACGCTGTTCAACGCTTTGCAGTTCGGGCAGGCGCTCACCGAGGCACAAGTGACCGCTGCGGTAGCAAACGCCGTAGGCGGAGGAGTGTCCGGCCTCACCGTCACTTTGGAGAACAGCAGTGGGGCTACGGTAGCGCAGTTATCGCCGCTAGCCTACGAGCGCATTATCCTTCAGACGCTGACGGTCAATTTCGGGAGCTAACCCAGCATGGACTTCGCCGCCGTCCAATACTATCTGAATGACCTACCGGCTACTTTCAAGCGGCCCGGCACGACCTTTCAATGGTGGTACAACAGCTTGGGATACGGGGTCAGCACGGGTACGAACGCTATGGACGGTGTGATCTCACAAGCCATGTTCACCAACGCGAAGTGGGAATGGCTCAACCTGTGGGGGAGTATTTTTGGTATTCAGCGCCCAACCGGGCAAACCGACGCGCAGTACCGCGTCACTATCCAGTTCAACCTCACCATGCGCGGCGGAACGCCTGTCTCCATACAAAACATCGTAAAGCAGGTGTATGGACTGGACAGCCATGTGAAAGAGAACTTTGGTAGCAGCAGTGCGCCTAACGCCATTGGGTGGCACCTCTACTTATCCAGCGCATTATCCGGGGTGAACTACAACGCTTTGGCCGCAGCACTTGGCCGTGTGCGCCCTGCCGGTGTTCCGTTTTCGCCATTCTATATCGCTACGGGCGGTCTGTATGCCTCCACGGTCAACTTTCTCGACAAGACCCGCGTGCCGGGATCGTGGCTAAACACGGCTTACCTGACGCAGACCTTCACTATCCCTCTGGGTACACCTAACAGCGTTTCGCAAGTACCTACCGTGTACCTTACCGACCCGACGCTCAATCCGAATCTCGCTAATGCCGCCGTGCAGCCACCGCTTGCCATTCTCTCCACGCCAAACAGCACACCACCGGGCCAACTGGTGCTAGGTACAGACGCCTACACCAACTTCACCATCGTTTCCACGGACCCCAACGGCACCTTGGGCGGCGCGGACGGAGACAAAGCGTTCAACACGGCCAACCGGGTACTGTATATCTGTACGACCACTGGGACTGCGGCAACGGCGGTATGGACGCCGGTCAACGAAGCGGTAGGTATTTTTAATGCTAACTAACGTACCCGGCAGCACGGCCCGCACCAATTTCACCATCGGCAGCGGCGATCCGAACGAAAACGGGGTGCCAGGGAACCCCGGAGATAAGTTTTTTGACAGGTCTTCCAACGTGCTTTACCTTTGCATACAGGCCAATGTCTGGCAGTTCGTTACCGGAGCTATCGACGTAGTTCCGTTTGGATCGGAGCAATAACCTATGCCCACTACCTTTCTTGTCGATGACGCCACCAACACTCCATTCACCAGCGGTAGCGCGGGGGTACAAGTCGTCGTAGGCACGGCCACCTCCATCAATGGTAGCCCAGTTGGCGCGCTCGCCGGGCTCGTGGGGAACTTCGCACTCGACACCTCCACAAACACGCTGTGGGCCTGTACCGCCAGCGGCACCAGTGGATCGGCCCAATGGGAGCAAGTGCTCACCGACCCTAGTCTTTACGCGCTCATCAATGGGTCTAGCGGGCAAGTATTTAATGTCGCGGATGCGACGCAAGATAGCGAGGCGGTGAATCTTGGGCAGCTAACCGATGGGAGCTTGTCTCCAAGCTTTGCGTCCGGTTCTTTCAGTGGGGCAGTAATTGCGTCGGGGGGTACTTCTGGCAACGAACTGATTAACTACACTCAGATGACCGACGGGAGCTTGTCTCCTTCTTTTGGGCAGACGGTGGTTGCTGATGGGATAGAAACCAACCAGGCAACAAATCTCAGCCAGCTCTTCATCGGCAACCGCAAAGCCGTGTTCACGGCAAATGGTACTTGGACCGTTCCTGACGCTGTAACGACTATTTGGGTAAGTGGGTGTGCTGGTGGTGGCGGTGGTGGCGGCGGTGGTGGGACTGTTGGTTCAAGTAATAATGCTGGAGGTGGCGGAGGAGGAGGAGGCGGGGCTGGTGAATGGGTTATTCGATCCGCTTATTCCGTATCTCCTGGGGACGAAATTAGCATTACTATTGGTGCCGAAGGTACCGGAGGTAGTGGTGGAGATAGTAGTGGTTCTAATGGAGATGACGGGACTAGTGGTGGTAATACAGTAGTTACAGACTCAACTACTTCCACGACTTTAATTACATTAAATGGCGGAGGCGGTGGTGAAGGTGGCGCAGGAAATACATCTACCTCTGAAGGTCCTGTAGGTGGGTCTGGAGGTAACGGTGGTAGCGGCTATCCTTATGGTAGTTATGGGTCAGATTCAAGTCTTGCAGGAAATGGAGGTCCTGGCGCATCATGCCCGTTTGGAGGTGGCGGTGGCAGTGGTCGGGGTGGTTGTGGTGGTGGTACTGCCTCAGCTCCAGGATATGGTTATGGTTCAGGTGGCGGTGGTGGAGGCGGGGCTTACTGCACCGGTTCAGGCGCTGGTTCCAGTGGCAGCAATGGCGCTCCAGGTTACATTATAATAGAATGGTGATGACATGACACAACAAGTCCTATACAACACAACTACTGGCGCAGTCCTGCAGTGGCAGGATACTTCCAAATTCAATTATGCTGAGCCGCCATCCACTTGTTCAGTTTTGCCCGTTACTTCAACCGAGTGGGACAATCAGGCCGGGCAATGGTGGGTAGTAAATGGAGCGCTCACGCAAACTAATCCCAACGCGCCAACGGCGGCGGAATTGCTCGCTCAGGCGCAGGCGGAACAAAAGGGCGTCGTCACTCAAGCCTACAACACGGCCACAGATTATGTGCCCGTAACCATCGACGGAACGACCTATCAGGTAGACAACACCACGGCCAAGCAAGCCCTCAATCTCAGCTTGGCGATTACCGCCAACGCCGCCGTCCAGTCTTCCGCGTGGGCTGCCGATACCGAGTACACGGCGGGGCAACTGTGCAGCGTCAGTGGCGTTATCCTGTTTTGCTCCACGTCTGGCAAGTCCGGATCAACCGCCCCTACCCCCCCGACTACGTTTGGCACGCCCGTCACTGACGGCACGGTGGAATGGGAACTCATGGAGCGCAAGGTGTATTTGCAGGACGGCTCGTTCGTCATGATGACTCCGCAGCAGATTCTGTCTGCTTTCCAGCAGGGCGAGTTGTACTTGCACCAAATGAGCGACAAACTGGTGAGCCTGATGGAGCAAATTGACGCGGCTACCACGGTAAGCGAAGTGCAGGCCATCGGCTGGTAAGGGGAAAAATGTGCAGACGCCAAATTTCGTGCCCGTTCAATTTTTCGACGCCACTGGTCTAAACCAGCAGACTAAGACCCTGTTTGGCAGCATCACGTCACCGTTGTCCCTGTTATTCTCTCCGGGGCTTATCAACCCACAAGATATGCAGGTGTCCACCAGTGGGCTGCAAGTGACCGTCGACCTGCCTGCCCCATTCGCCATCCTCACCAACACCGGCATCGTGGCGCAGGCGCATGGGGTTGTGGACAATGCAGACACGCAATCTTACGAAGTTGACCTCACCTCGTTGGTTCCCGCCACGGGGTCCGTGACGGCGTACATCATCGCGTCCCTTACCAGCATCTACCAAGACCCTTTTATCGTCACCGGCCCTCCTGCCGGGCACCCAGACTACGACCCGACTTTTCAACCCTCCCAACAGCAGGCGACGAAGCAATACTCCATCGCCGTGAGTGCCGCCACCGCCGCTCCGAACAACATGGACGCTTTTATCCTCGGCCAGTACACCTTGAGTGCGGGGCAGACCACGCTACCGGCGATTGACACCGCTATGCAAATGGCGACCGGGGTGGCGGTGAGGATGAGTGTGGCCGCGCTAAATACCATCCGCATACCCGCGTTCTACGCAGACACCCTTCCCGCCAATACAACATTGCTCCTCGCCACGCTCCCGTACCAAGTGACGTTCGGGGGAAATTTTGCGCCCAGTGTTTTGAGCTGCCTGACCGCCCCCTCGGTACAGTGCTCGTTCTCTGTGTTGTATTATCCAGCGGGCTCTTCTACCGCGCAGACCATTGGCACAATTACTGTCAACGCTGGCTCGCAATCCGGGTCTTTCTCTGGGAGCGCCATGACCATGAACGCCGGGGACCGAGTTGCCATATTAGGACCGAACACGGACAGCGGAATAGCGGACGTTTCCCTCTCCTTGGTGGCGACTATCTACACCGGACAGGCAATATGAACTACTCCCGCCAACCTTACGGTATGGCGTGAGTTTCGTGCTTCTACGCAGGAGCCACGGTTTCCCGTGGTCTTACCCCGCTCCACATCTCGGACGGTTCCCGCCCGGCCCCTTGCGGGGAGCAAAGGCCGGACTCACCGGCCAATCTCTTTTCCAGCCAACGCAACAGCACCAGAGCCGCGTTCTCGTCTCGGCCACAGGTAATGCCACAATGCGGACACTGATGTTGCCGGTCTGAGAGCGTTTTTCTCTCTTCCGGCAGCTCCCAGCACGCATGGCAGCGTTGGGTTGGCTTGATCTCCCGCGTCGGCGCTTCCTCGTACCACGACCCAGCCTCTTCCGCTTTGGTCCTGGTCATCTGGAGGAATGCCGACGGAGAAGTTGACAACACTTCCCGGTTCAGCCCTTTTTTTCTGGACCCTTTGCCGGATTTCGTCATGGACTGCACGTTCAGAGCTTCCGTTGCCAAGGCCCCAAAGCGTTCCACCAGCCACGCGCTGGTTTGGTGCAAGAAGTTCTTGCGGCTTCGGGCAATTTTGGCATGGAGACAGGCCAGCGCGTGTATGGCCTTGCGCAGACTATGGGAGACTGGGAATCCTTTCTTCCGTCCGCTCGTTTTTTGGGCAGCGACGATCTTGCGGGAAACTTCCCTGCTCAGGCGTTTCAGTTCGGCCAACTGGTTCCGCAGGTGGCGCGGATTCTTCACCGTCTCAATGCCCTGAAGGGTGGCGATGGTCAAGAAGTCCGCCACACCCCAATCGAAGGCGCCCATCTCTGTCCCACGCTCGCGTTGAACTGTCCCGACTTCCAACGTGACCGACGCAAACCACTTTCCCGCTTTGTGCAGTATCTCGCAGGTGACCGGCGTGCCTGGTGTTCTCGCTTTGCCACGGATCGATACCAGGCCAATACCTTGCAGATACATCTTGCCGTGCCTGCCACTCTCGCCCGGATGCAACTTCCAGCCATCCCCGTGGGTCTTGTATCCCCAGCCGGGGTAACGTCGGAGACTCTTGAATCGAGGAAATCCTGGCGTCTCGCCGTTCTTGACTCGCCGAAAGAAATGCTGGAAGGCCAGATGCAGGCGCTTGAGCGTCACCTGTTCGGATTGAGCATTGAGGCCCGCCAGAGCGGGCACGGCTTTACGCCATTGCGTGAGTCCTTTGCATTGGTCCGCAAAGGAAAGGCTTTTGCCGGTTTCCCGATACACACGAATACGCTCTTCCAGCGCCGTGTTGTACAGTCGTTGGTGCAAGCCCAGTGTTTCCTGCATCCGAGCCTCCTGCTCGGCATTGGGGTACAGGCGATAGGTAACCTTGCGATTCAGCATGACTTCATTATACTCGGTTACCATGACGACGCAAACGCTAAGTACCTTGCATCATTGTGTTTATAACCTGAACTATCACTTGGTTCTGGTCACGAAATATCGCCGCAGGTGCATGACCGGCCCCATGCTGGACCGCCTGGAGGCCATCTGCCGGAACACCGCCCTCAAGTGGGAATGCGAAGTGCTGGAGTTCAACGGCGAGGCGGATCATGTGCATCTGCTTCTGGCATTGACGCCCAAGGTGCTGCCCTCGGCTTTCGTCAACAATCTCAAAACGGTCACCAGCCGACTGCTGCGCAAGGAGTTTGCCGAACACCTGAAACGATATTACTGGAGCAAACCGGTGTTCTGGAGCCGGAGCTACTGCATTCTGACCGTGGGTGGCGCACCCCTGTCCGTGCTCAAGCAGTACATCGAGCAACAGGAAAGGCCGGAATGATCGCCCGTTGGGCGATAGCGCCGCTTCACCACCCCTGAACCGCTACGCGGTTACAGGCGGAGCACTGCGGCGCGTTCCGGGTAGCGTATTGGGCATTTGCCACGCCCGTGGTACGCTTTTTCTTATATTCTTCACCGCGTATTAGGGGCCAGTTATGGAACAGGACGTTGGGACACGCATCGCAGTCATCGAGAAAACTTTGGATCACCACGAGGACGCCATCGAAGACTTGAAAGCCGCGACAGCGGAACGGCTCATGATCCAGCAGAAAATGCTCGACGAACTACGTCAAGACCAGCGGCAGATGCGTAATGACATGGGCGCAGGCTTCGACCGCTTACAGAACGCCATAGAAGCCCTAACCCGAGACGCGCTCAACTCCCAACCCGCATGGGCCGCGGAAAATGCTACGCGCATGGCGGATCAAGCCCGTGTAGACGCTAAAACCAAGGGCATTTTGTATGGCGTAGCGGCTTCCCTACTTGCAACCGTTACGTTTCTCGTCGTCACCATCGCGCTCCACATACAGCTTAGGTAACCACAATGAGTGAGTTCCTCGACCGCGCCATTCTCTTTGTTCTGCGGGCCATTGGCTCCCTACAGGCGCTCATACTCATCAACTTCTTCATGTTTGGTTGGATGGCTGTACAGCCTTTTCTGAAGCACCCGTTTGACCCCTACCCGTACACCATGCTGCAAACCGTAATGACGATCATCATGGCGAACATCGACGTATTCATTCTTGTCGCAAGTCTCGCACAGCAGCGGCTCTCTCGGTCCCAGGAACAGCAAAACATGTATATACTGGAGGAGCTAATGAAAACGACCGGTGCGATTCAAGAGATGTTGGCACAGGAGGAAAAGCGGGACACAGAGCTACGGGCGCTCGTGGAGAGTCTGAAGGAGGCGAACAATGGTTGAGAAAGAACACGAAGTTATGGAAACGCTGAAAGAAACCGTCTATTACCCAGACCATCCGCCGCGCACTGAGTCGGAGACTTTCCGAAAAGCCAAGGAAAAAGAGGCGAAAGAAGGGCTGGTATGCTGCATGTGCGGAGCACCCAACCCTGAACTGCATCACGCATTGGTTGAGTGGGCGTTATCCGATGATGTGGACTGGGCCGAAGTAAAGGCTATAGCACTGGGGCAGCGCGCCATGGTCGGTAAAGTGCCGATGAAACAGTCTATGCTGTACTGGCTGCTTCAGGTCGTGCGCCTTCGCGGGTTCCACTGGGAGGATTTTGACCCGTCGCAGCCTGAGACGTTTGTGGACAGCATGGCGCAAATGGCGCCATTATGTGCGGAGCATCATCGGGCTCCAGAGCGCGGCATCCACATGGCGCCATTCCCTCTCTGGATTTTTCAGGCGTTCCCGAAAAAGGCAGGCGCACATGAGTTCTCCCAAGAAACCAGCCCCAGTTGAGGCGTCAACTACGACGCCCCTGAAACCTATCCAAGTCTGTTTCTCTGGTGGCGGAACGCTTGCCCCTCTTCACGTCGGGGCCATCTTAGCATTGGAAGAAGCCGGGTACACCATCGTTGACCCGTCCGGCGCGTCTGCTGGGGCTATTGTGTCGGCCTGTATTGCTCTGGATATGTCGGGTAAGGATATGGAGCAGATCGTCCTCGACGCCGATTTCAAGCACCTCATTCCTATTCGCTATTGGACCTATTCCTTCCGAGGATATGCAGCGTCCATTGCCAACGCCCGAAGCTGGCTGCGAGAAATCACTAACGACCTAACCTTGCAGGAATGTAAAACGAGCCTCACTACGGTCACGTCCGACGAAGAGACCCAGCGCACCGTACCCCTCGGCACCTACTTCTCCGACCCCGACACCCCCGTCTGGCAAGTCGTCCTTCCGTCCTTCAGCATCCCCGAGATTTTCCCGCCCTATAAAGGCCGCTACTGTGACGGGGGCGTCATGATGAATCTGCCCATAGAATACACCACGAGTCCCTACAAAAAGCTCGCGCTGCGGATCACGGAGCGTAGCCGAACGGGACCGATTACTGGCTGGCTGGACCGACAGGAGAGGCTTCTGGATATGATGCTGACCGCCTCAGAGCGCGCATCCGTGGCACTGGCGAAAGCGAAAAACATCCCCGTCCTCGATCTCCCCGCAGGAAACGCAGGCTTTCTGGACACGAGCATGACCATCTCGGAGAAACGGTTGTTGGTCCGCAAGGGCGAGAGTATAGTAAAAGCATTTCTGGGGTCCGAAGCGGAGAAGGAGAGGACAAGATGAATCAATATCTGAAAGTCGGCAGTGCCGCAGGATTCTACGTTCTTTTGGCGATTGGTGTGTGGCAGAAGTGGTGGTCATCGTCTGATCTGCTGACCGTGATCTACGCAGGCATGGGAGCGCTCGGCCTTCTCGGGTCCGTCCACTACGGCG
This sequence comes from Candidatus Igneacidithiobacillus taiwanensis, assembly GCF_031962545.1. Classification (NCBI taxonomy): domain Bacteria; kingdom Pseudomonadati; phylum Pseudomonadota; class Acidithiobacillia; order Acidithiobacillales; family Acidithiobacillaceae; genus Igneacidithiobacillus; species Candidatus Igneacidithiobacillus taiwanensis. The sequence continues at coordinate 4,487 of NZ_JAVRKK010000010.1, read as the reverse complement.
CGAAGTACCTCACCTATCAAAACCCTACTCAACCGCCCAAGGAGGGCTGAACAATGGACAAAAGACTAATCCCGTGGATTCGCAAGAATCTCAAGAAAATCGCCTGGTATGGCGCTGGTGGCGCGATGGCTTTGGTTTTGGCTGGCTGCGCGACTACTCCGACTACATCATCCGCCAGTTTGGCCGCGTGCAAAAGCCTAACAAACGTAACCGTGGCGTTGACTCAGGTGAAGCCTCTTATGAGCCCAGCGGTACAGAAGCAAACCACTACGGCTCTGGAAACGGCGGCTTCTTACTGTACAACCCCCAATCCTCCAGCAAACGCCAACCAAGCGGTAGCGGCAATTCTGAACAGCCTGAACACCCTCACTCAAGTCTTGGCGGAAAGCAAAACCGCCGCAGGAGCAGCGAAATGACTACTGAAACGACTGACCCCGTAAACCCCACGACTGTAGCCGAAGGGGAGACTCTTGCCACCGCAGCAGCCGGGGTTGCTGGCGTAGCTTCTGGGAATCCGGAGATCGTGCCTCTCACCATTGCAGCGGAAGCTTTGGTCAACGCGATCATGAATATCCAGCAGGCCAGCACCGCCAAGGGCGCCATGAGCAAAGCAGAGCTAGACGCTCAGTGGGCGGCGAACAGTAAGGCACTGGGTATCGCCCTGAAAGAGTTCATCGCGGCCAAGTGACTCGTCATGTTCTGCACTTTTTGCTCCGTTGGCATTTAGCCATAGTGCCGATATTCCTCCCCTCCGTGGGGGGAATACACAACGCGCAGGAATCCGTGAGTTACGCTCCACGCTGGCACCATGTGTTTAATACCGGCAAATTGGAGCAACCAGACGGTGTGATGATTTTGTATAAGGGGAGATTCTAAATGTCTACACCACCTAAACAACTCACTTTAGCCATCGAGAACGCCGAGGGCTTCCGGTCCCATGCCTACTGGGACCCCATCGGAAAGGTATGGAGCGTTGGGTTCGGCCAGACGGGGCCGCAGATCGGCCCGAACACCGTAGTCACGCGCCAGGAGGCCACCCAGTGGGTCATCCAAAACGAAACGGCGTTAATCAAACAACTTCTCGCAAACCTCCCTTGGGCCGTGAATCTCTCGCAGGTGCGACTCGGGGCGTTGATAGACGCGGCCTATAATCTAGGACTTGGTGGCTTGTTAGAGTTTGGAGAGGCCCTTGGTGCCATGAAAGCACAAGACTGGGTAGGCGCAGTGCAAGGGTTTCGCCAGTCCCTTTGGTACCAGCAAGTCCCTGACCGCGTGAACACTGTTTGCTACATGGTCCTGTTTGACGAATGGGCCGAAGAATACCTCACGCCTGAGCAAACACAACGACTGAACGCAGCACTATAAAGAAGGAAATAAATATGCCGGTGGAACTACTGGACCACATGGGGGATGACCTTACCGTGGTAAATGCGGCACGGGTCAGTATGGCAAAGCACTCGGCGCAACTCGTGGGTAAAGACGAAAAACTGATCACCTACCTCGCAGCCCATAACCACTGGACTCCGTTCTCCCACGTCACCTTCCGGTTTCGAATCAAAATGCCGATCTTCGTAGCTCGGGAGTGGTTCCGCCATACCGTAGGCGTCACGCGAAACGAAGTGAGCCGGAGATACGTCACAGACGAGCCCGAGTTCTTTACCCCGTCCGAGTGGCGCTCCAAAGCAGAGCACGTTAAGCAGGGAAGTGGGGGCGCCATTGACGCACCTGGGAAGCTATGTGAAATCTCCGACGCATACTCCAAAGCCCTAGAAAAATGCGTGGATGGCTACGAAACGCTGCTGAACTGCGGGGTATGTCCTGAACAGGCCCGGATGATCCTGCCGCAGTCCATGATGACGGAATTTATCGAGACGGGTAGCCTTTACGCTTACGCTCGGATATGGCGGCTTCGGACTGATCCACACGCTCAGAAGGAAATCCAGCACTATGCCACCCAAGTGGGTGATGCGATCGAAAAGCTGTGCCCTGTGTCGTGGGCGGCGTTGACAGATTGGGCAAAATCCTAATCAAAGTATACCCCCCACAGCCAAAACAGCCACGACGAACACGGCGAACCAAACCCCGTACTTCAATGCGTTAGCCTGATTTTTCAATCTGGCGATTTCTTCTGCTGTGTTCATCCAGTTGCGCGGGAAACCCCGGCATTCATGCCGGGGAGGGATAGCGCGGCGGCGTAAGCCGCCCCTGTTCCCGCTCCTCCTTGTGTAAATGCTATCAAGCCCAATGATTTACCCAGGCATTCCAGGCCAGCGGTTTGCAATCCTCTGGCCTTACGTTCTGGGTGATCCGTTTGTAGGTGGACCGATCGTGTACGCTGATCCGGTCCTTGAGGAACCCGCCGACAATACAGAGCCCGTGTTTCGCATGCTGGACAAGACTCCCGCGACGCAATCCCAGACTACGGGTGGAGCCGTAGCGACGGCGGATACCGCCTTTGTCCGGTTGCAGCCGGTGCAGTTGCCGACGATGTAAGTGAATCGGGGCAACACACCAGAGTTTCTCGTTGTCTGGTTTGTCACATCCACCCACGATGCTCCTAGCCAATACCCAAGCATCTACACAATGCGCCGAGAACTTCTCGGCCAGCTTCTGGCCGGTTTTCTTCAGGCCCAGATTGTCCCGCAGGGTCTTGGTCTTCCACCCAGAGCAAAGATGCAGGGCTACTCCCAAAGCGCGGATCTGGTAATAAAACCAGTCCTTTCCCACTTGCAGCGGGGAAAAGGAACCGTTCCACCGACGTTTGCCTTTCTTGGTCACGGCCTGAATATCCTCGACTACCACGTCGGTAACAGGAAATACCGATGCCAGCACCCAAAGAATCCGCAGTTTCCATTGCCACCGCGCTTTCGTTGATGGTGGGATACGCTTTGCCGTCCCCATCATGGCCTGCGCTGGCCCTGGCTTGCGGCAGGGGGTCTTGCGAAAGCGCCGACTACGCCGCATGGTTCGCCGTACCTCCACGGCATCCTTCACCCAGTCCACCGCCTTTGCCTGGATGTTCAGGTAGGTATGGGCATTGGACTTCACCGAGAAACCTTCCCGCTTGGAACCGGGATCGATGCCTACGGCGATCCGCTGTTTCTGGTCGCCGGATGCTGGACGTAGCAGACGGACGCAAAAGATTCCCTTGCGGAAAAAGCAGGCTGCCTCCTTATCCCGCACCCAGCGACGGGCCCGGGATGGTTTGGTCGGCATCAATGGTTTGCCGTCCATATCGAATACGGGAACAAATACTTGCTGCATACAACCTCCTACTGCGTAAACCGGAGCATCGCTGCCCCGTAAAGCCTCCCTTCGCCACTGTCCATCCTCTTGCGCGGGAATTAGGGAAGTGTTCCCACTACGGTTTGCCCTACCACGGGCAGATGGCTCAGTTGTCTTCCAACGTCCCCGAACGCTGTTGCCAGATTCGGTTACTTGACCAGGCTAGTCTTTCCTTCCGGGATACTCCCCGGAACCCTGGCTTCCACCGCTGGTCAGGCGGCTTCTACCAAGCCCCTCCCTTCAGGGAGGGGTATTTGACTCTTCGTCCCTTTCATCCAACCACAACGGGCAATTATTCAATGGAATGAGAGAACCTATTCCATCATTCCTTCGGCGCATAGTTTCCCAAAATTTCCCTGATTTATCTGAGAGCCAACAGGCTTCATGTGTACCAAATCTCTGTGCGGTGTAAAACAGGCACACTTCGCCGGTATCAAAGTTCTTCGCGCAGGTAGGTTTACCATCCTTATCCCTATAACGTACTACTTCTATGTACGCAACTTCTTTAGTGATTTCTTCTTCGGCGCTCATTTCTTCCTAGCCTCCAGCATGGCATCCGACATGAGATAACAAAACTCCGCTATGTTCCGCATGTGCTCTGGTTTTATGTTCGCGTCGTCAGGAAAGCTCGCGAGATAGCCACTTAGCGTCGCCATAGCAAACTCGTCACGCAGGGTCTTTACGGAGGCAATCGTTCCGTCCGGCAGGATTTGCATGGGTTCTTCTGATTCATCCGCTACACAGGATTTTGGAAACCATGCACGTGTGCCATCTGAGAACCTACAAAGTACGCCGCCCATGCCGGCATCATCTTCAACTACGCATTCCTTCCCAACCCACCGGAGTTCTATATTCCTTGCAGTAAATCCTACCTTCTCAAACTCTTTCCGTATAAACTCCACATCATCCTTGATCTTCATTTCTCACTTCCCATTACCCACCGCAGCAACCGTCGCCAAGGACTGTTCTCTCTTCGCCAAGTGCGGATTTTTGCACGGATATATTCCGCCATGTCGCCGCACCCGCCGCAGGTAGGGCAAGCCGTACATGCTCTCCGAGGATTCAAGCCGGTCCCCCGGCAATCTGGGCATTTCGTTTTCATTTCTCCCTCCACGTCTTGATCCGATGCTCCGCTTCCTGTCGCACGTACTTCTCGAACACCGGGCGAATAATATCGTCCAGCGTTTTTTTCACGTCTCCGC
>NZ_JAVRKK010000009.1:0-48073 GCF_031962545.1 Candidatus Igneacidithiobacillus taiwanensis | reverse complement strand
CCAAAATTCCTGATGAGGGAGAAAAACGGACAAATTTCATTTATGGAACGATAACCATTTTCCCTATTATGCCGATTCTGGCACAAAGACCAAACCGTAACCACTACGCTATTGCTCCACGGTCATGATTACGCTGACACGAACAATCTGGATGCAGAGAAAGTAGAAGAAAGGACACCGAATGCAATAACTATTACATTATTATATTATTTTTTTCTGATATTTTTGAGAAAAACATGGCAGGCGTGTTGGAGAGAAAAATGGCTGCACCCTCAGCAAAAGCGACCTGCCGAGGCAGGTCGAAGACTCATGATTGCGGTCATGAGGAGGAGGTACAGCCAAAAAGCTTTTATCTTTTACCCCAATGGGCCATTGGCGGTAACAATTTCCGGCTCCATGGGCGCCAGCAAGGAAAGCAAGTAGTTTTGTGCGCCGATGGGAATGCGATGGGCATCCATGGCGTCGATCATGTCCTGAGCCAGATAATTGAAGGCTGCCGTGGTGATCTGCAAACCGCGGTGGGCATCGGTCATGCTCGGGCCAGTGTACTTGCAAGGGCCACCCACCGCCATGCAGACCTGCTGCACGAGGTTATACTTCAGCGCCTTGATATTGGTGTGAGCAAAGTAGTAGTTGATGTGGGGGTCGTTGGCAACATTGCCCACAAAGGTATTGATAAGGGCCGTGATGCCGGCCTTGCCACCAAATTGGTCGTAATAGTCGCTGGCATTGGCCGTACCCCAAGTGCAGAGCGTGAGGGCGCAAACACTCGCACCTAGAATGGCACCCTTGCGCAAAGCTGCCAATAGTTTGCTGCTCATAAGATCCTCCTAAAATATTTTCAGAAGCTGGTGGTCAGGGAAAGATAGAGACCGCTCTGGCTCTTTTCGGTGGCGATGGTCCCTAGGTCGACATAGGCGGCAGTCAAAGACAACTGCTTGTAGGGGAACCAAGCCACATAGACATCTTTCCAGGCGCTAGTTTTCGAGACGGCATCTCCCACAGCACCTAAATGCAAGGGCACGCCCCCGGAAGGCGTCACCACGGTGCCCGATGCGGCAATGAGTTGGTTTTGCGGCATGGCACGGTATTCACCGCCGAGCACTACATGGCGATTGAGGAAGACCCCCACCGAGGCCGCCGGCAAAACCTTGTAGCCCATGCCATTCACACCACCAAAGCCGAGCAAGCCCTGCTGGTTGGCATTGGTTACTTGAATATTCACGTCGGCCAAAGTGGTTAGACCAAAGATACCGTGCAGCCAGACCTTGGTGGCCGACAAGTAATACGACATGGCATTACGGGTGACATGTAGGGTGTCGGCAAAATCCTTAGGCATTTCGTTGTGATGGAAATCTACCCCAACCGATACCTGCGGCTCCCACCAGTTCTGATCGTAGATAATGTCGCCAAATAATCGAACTTTGAGGCCCACAATGTCCTGACTGAGATCGTAGTTACTACCCAAAAAAGCAGGGCCACCACCGAAGGCTCCATCGGCGGCTAAAGCAGCACTTGTCGTGGTACCATAGCCGAAAGGATTTTTTGGCTGTATGGCGGCGTTCAAAATCCGGTTATCCAGCACCTGCCCGGTATTCCCCAGGCTGAAACTTTGGCGTGCAAAAGAAAGCTCAATACGATTGAAGATACCGACCGAGGCGCCATAGGCGTCCATGTTGTAGTTATTGAGCAGCACATGCGAGTAAAACGCGGTACCACCAATCTGCTGGTTGGTACCATACCCAGAGATTACCGCCCAGGGGTTGATGCCGCCACCAGCAGCCCCATCTACAGCCGTCACTGCACCCGTACCCAACAAGCGACCCATACCAAACAAAGAGGCCTGACCAATGGCAGCAGAGGCGACCAAAGGACTGGCGGCCAGCGCCATACCGAAGGCGCAGGCGACCCAGCGTTTACGACAACGTAGCGTGTTTTTCATTGTGTAATACTCCTCCGAGTTGCAGACAATAAACCGCGCTAACTGAGAAGCAGGATACGTGCCAACATAAAAAATTTAGAGGCAAGCGTTTTACTATTTGATTTACATAAATAAATGATGATTTTTGACGAAAACATAGCCATGACATACGCCTAATGTCATGACAATCACTAATGACAAATGTCAGTCCTCGAACGAGCATTCGTTGGCATGACAGCGTCATGACAATGTCATGTCGCTGTCTGCCTAAGAGATATTTCCTAGAGGGTTTTTTCGTTCGGAAAAATTCTTCATCAAACTGATCACTAGAGTAAATAATTTTTTCCGAATATTACGTATCGATAATGGAACAAGAAATGCTTCATTCAGCCAGACTAACTACGGCGAGGGTATGTATGGCAGGCATGTTCATCATTTGTCTCAACGGCGACCGCGAACATCTACAGTTTGCGGCCATGGCGGCTTCGGTGGCGGCGGTATCGGGCAGCGATGTGCAGGTATTTCTATCCATGAACGCTTTCCCCCACTTCATCAAGGGGCACAGCAAACAAGCGCCGGCCAGCGGCGTGCTCGGCAAAAAGATGGAAGAGCACAAGGTGCCGGAGTTTTTCCAGATTTTTGAGCAGGCGGTGGAATTGGGGGACGCCAAGATCTGGGCCTGCTCCATGGCCATGGATGTGATGGGGGTCAAAGAGGACGATCTCGAGCCCATCGTTGCTGGCGCCATGGGACTGACCAAGTTTTTTAGCGATGCCGAAGGTTGTCAGGTCCTGACCTTCTGAGGCAGCAACAAGGATGGGCGGTTTTCCCAGCCCAGCGGTGACGAGAGAAGCTAAAAGGAGTGTGTGATGGCAGAACGTGTGGTCGATGCTCGCGGCAGCTTTTGCCCGGGCCCGTTGATGGAACTCATCTCCAACATGAAGAGCATGCAGGTGGGTGACACGCTGGAGTTGCTCTCCACCGACGCCGGCTCCGCCAAGGATGTGCCGGAGTGGGTACACAAGGTGGGTCATGAGATGGTCGACACCAATCAAGACAGTGAAGGCACCTTCCACATTCGGGTGCGGAAGGCCAAGTAAGCACAGGTACGAGGAGTAATACCATGAGAATTCTAGTCGTTGGTGGTGGTATGGGGGGTACGATCTTTGCCAATCATCTGGCGCGGCGTATCCATCACGAAATGAAGACCGGCAAGGCGCGCATTACCATGCTGTCGGCAACCCACGAGCACGTTTATCAGCCCGGTTGGCTGTACGTGGCCATGGGCCGGGCAACGCCCGACGAATTGGTGCGCGAGCAGCAGAGCCTCCTCGAGCCGGGCATCGATTTTCATGTCGATCCGGTCGAGGAGTTCCATCTCGCGCACAACCACGTCAAGTGCAAGAGCGGCAAGGTGCACGAGTATGACCTCATCGTCATCTCCACGGGTTCCCGTCCCCTGCCCGAGAACATTCCCGGTCTCAAGGAGAACTCCGTCAACTGCTACTCGGCCGAGAATGCGGTGGAGTTTTACAAGCAGCTTTCGGACTTCAAGGGCGGTCGCATCGTGGTTACCGTGGGTCTACCCCACAAGTGCCCGATGATCCCCCTAGAAGTCACTTTTGCTATGTACGACTTCATCAAGGATCGCGGCCTGCTCGACAAAACCGAGTTCTACTACACCTACCCCATCGGCCGGGTACATAGCCTGGAGAATGTGGCCAAGTGGGCGGCGCCGGAGTTCGACGCCAAGGGCATCAAGTACGAGACCCTCTTCAATATGAAGGAAGTGGACGGCAAGAATGCCAAGGTGCTGAGCGAAGAAGGCGGCGAGGTGGCTTACGATCTGTTGGTGGCTGTGCCTCCGCATAAGGGGCAAGAAGTCATCGAAAAGAACGGTCTGGGGGAAAATGGCTGGATCCCCACCAATCGCCACTCCCTGCACATGGAAGGCGAGCATGGCAAGAATGTCATCGTCTTGGGCGATACCACCAATCTGCCGATTTCCAAGGCCGGTTCCACCGCTCACTTCGAGGCCGAGACGGCAGCGGAAAATGTGGCAGCGGTGGTGAAGATGGGCCGTCCGGTAAAGAGCTACGACGGCAAGGTCTTCTGCTTTATTGAGGCCGGTAAGGATCGGGCGACCTACGCCATGTTCAACTACCAGAACCCGCCGCAGCCCAAGGCCCCCACGGGTGCGGTGCATGCCTTCAAGATGGCGTACAACAAGCTCTATTGGGCGACCGCGCGCGGCTTGCTCTGAGGAGGTGACCCATGGCAGCTGTATTGGATACCCATCAGGAGGAGGAACTGCAACAGGCGCAGACCGCCCTGCTGCACCTCGTCCGCAATGGGGACTTGGAGCGCATCGTCCACCTCGCCCGCCTACTGGGTGCCGCGGGGGATTCGATGAGCGATGAAATGGTAGGACGGCTGGCAGAAATCGGTACCAGCGGGTTGGACCTCTTGGATCGAGTGGAGCGAGCCGACCTCACCCGCGCCATCCCGGCCATTTCTGCCCTGGTCCACAATGGCGATCTCGATCGCATCGTCCACCTTGCCCGCATGTTGGGCGCCGCGGGCGACTCCATGAGCGATGAAATGGTCGGCCGGCTGGCAGAAATCGCCACCGGTGGGCTGGATCTCCTGGACCGCGTCAACCGGGCTGAGCTCGCTAACGCCCTGCCCGCCATCTCGGCCCTGGTGCACAACGGCGACTTGGATCGCATCGTCCACATTGCCCGCATGTTGGGTGCTGCAGGCGACTCCATGAGCGACGAGATGGTCACCCGTCTCGCCACCCTGGCCACCGATGCCATGTGTCTGCTCGACCGGGCAGTACGCACCGGGGTCATGGACCGCGTACTGAGTGTGGTGGAAAAGATGGATGAGCAACACATCCTTACCGATTTTCTCCACTGCCTGGCGGGCGCTACCGAGGAGGCGGCAAAGGAACCCGCTCCCAAAGGTGGCATTTTCGGCCTGCTCGACATTATGAAGAAACCGGAAACCCAAGAAACCATCCAGTTCCTGATGTTGGTCGGCAAGCACTTCCGCTCCTGCCGGCTGAAACACTAAGAGTTCACTCGCCCCGCTTGAGGCCCCTCGGGGCCTTTTTTGTTGCCAGTAACTCTAGGTAGAACGCCCCAGCCCTGCCGCTACATCCCGAAACGCCGCGAGTGCCGCCTCCAGGTGGTCGATGATTTCCTGCTGCAGCACGTCCGGCGGCGGCAAGTCGGCGAGATTGTCCAGGCTGTCGTCCTTGAGCCAGAAAATATCGAGGCTGGCCTTGTCGCGGGCGATCAGCTCTTCATAGGGGTAGTAGCGAAAGCGCTCGGTTTCCTGGCGTTGGTGGCGGTTTTCCGGGTGGTAGCAGCCGATGAAATCCTGCAGGTCGTCGAGCTTCAGCGGCCGGGTCTTGAGGGTGAAGTGTTTGTTGGTGCGCAGGTCGTAGAACCACACGCCCTGGGTGTGCACGCGCCCATCCTTTGGCGCGTTGTCGAAAAACACCACGTTGGCTTTCACACCCTGCGCGTAAAAGATGCCGGTGGGCAGGCGCAAAATGGTGTGCACGTCACAGTTTTCCAGCAGCTTGCGGCGGATTTTCTCGCCCGCGCCGCCCTCGAACAGCACGTTGTCGGGCAGCACCACGGCGGCCTTGCTGTCCACCTTCAGCATACTGACGATGTGCTGCAAAAAGTTGAGTTGCTTGTTCGAGGTGGTCTCCCAGAAGTCCTGGCGCTGGTAGGTCAGCGTCTCGCGGTCTTCCTCGCCCTCTTCGTTGGTGATGGTCATGCTGCTCTTCTTGCCGAAGGGCGGATTGGCCAGCACATAGTCCACCTTGTGCCGGGGCTCCGCGATCAGCGCATCCGAGCGTTCCACCGAGGGCTCGCCACTGAGCTCGCCGATGTTGTGCAAAAACAGGTTCATCAGGCATAGGCGCCGGGTGTTGGGGACGATCTCATTGCCGGAGAAGGTCTGGTCACGCAGAAACTTCTTTTGCGCCGCGTTCAGTTGCGCGCCGGGGCGGGTCAGCCAGTGGTAGGCGCCCAGAAAGAATCCACCGGTACCGCAAGCCGGGTCGGCAATCGTCTTCAACACTACGTCTTTTCCTGCCGCCAAGTGCACCACTGAATCGCGGTGGGCGCAACACCGGCCCGGCTCGATGGATTGCCAATCGAGCGGCGCCCTCTCCAGCACCAGAGACATTTTGACGCAAATACGCACCAATATTATGATGAAAGCCTCGTTCTTAGGAGCATGCCATGCCCACCGTGCGCAAAACCATTACGCTCACCGATCAGCAAGACAGTTGGATCAAAGCCCAGATTCAAGCGGGGCACTACACCAATGACAGCGAATACATCCGCGACCTCATTCGCCGAGAGCAGGAACGCATGGCCCAGCTAGAAGCTCTGCGCGCGGCGCTCATCGAGGGCGAGAACAGCGGCACACCGCAACCTTTTGATCTATCGGCGTTCAAGGCGCGGATGATGGCCGGCCATGGCTGAATTCCGGCTTACCCCGGCGGCTTTACAGGATTTGGAAGACATCTGGCGCTACTCAGTGCAGCAATGGGGTATCGCACAGGCGGAGCGATATGTAGACGCTTTGCATGCCCGCCTCAGCGATCTTGCCGCTGCCCCCTTCTCGGCGCCGAGTTGCGACAGCATTCGGCCGGGCTATCGGCAGCTTCGGGCCGAACACCATGTTGCTTATTACATGATTCAAAGTGAAACGGTAGTGGTAATCCGCATCCTGCACGAACGGATGGACGTGCACCGCCATCTCTGACGGCTGCGAGCACTACTCACCCCACCAACTCCCGATTCACTTCGTCCATCAACCCATCGAGTTCATTCCCAAACACCTCTGCCACACCCAGGCTCGCAGCGAGGTTGAGCGCGCGCATGTCTTGCACCACCCAGCCCGCCTGCTCGAGCTTTTGGTCGATTTGCTGACGGACTTTGGTCTCTGGGCTCATCTGCGGCTATCCGAGGCTTTAGCGCAGAATAGCAGAGAAAACAGCAAGCTGGCAGTTTAGCCGCAACCGACGCGACTCAGCGCTTGAGAAAACCGCGTTCCCGCAAAAAGCCTGCCATATGCGGCCGCGCTTCGCGTCCGGCCAGGGCTGCCACTTCCTGGCTCCAACTGCTGTCTTTGCGATGCTCCGAGCGCGAGGCGTAGTAGTCGTGCATGGCGGCATCGTATTGCGCGATGTATTCGGCATCATGACTGTCGTCGTAGCGGTTTTCCTGCAGCACCGCCGCCAAAGGCAGGCGCGGCTTCACTTCGACTTCCTGATCGGGATAGCCAAGGCAGAGGCCAAAGATGGGGTAGACCTGCTCCGGCAGGGCCAGAAGGGCGCTGATTTCCGCAGGATGATTGCGCACTGCGCCAATGTAGCAGGCACCCAATCCCTGGGATTCTGCGGCGACCACACAATTTTGCGCGCAGAGGGTGGCATCGGTGGTGGCGATAAGAAAGTGCTCCGTCATACCCGGCACAAAGGGCGGTCCCAAGCGATCGCAAACCCCCTGGGCACGGCGCAAATCGGCACAAAAGACCAAAAATTCCGGCGCCAGGCGCACATATTCCTGCTGGCCGGCGAGCTCCGCCAGTTGCGCCCGCAAGGACAGGTCGGTGATGCGTAGGATGCGATAGGCCTGCAGATTACTAGAACTTGCCGCCTGCTGTCCGCAACGAACGATCTCTGCCAAAAGCCCTTCGGGTAGAGGCTCGGGTCGAAAGCGTCGAATGGAGCGGTGGGATTGCAGCAACTGGAGAACGGTCATGGCATCTGTCGAAGATAGAGCGGGCTTCATGCGTACACCCGGCGCCCGCGCGGTGCTGGTATGGGACGGCCCATCTCCTTCGCTGTCTCGATCCACTCAGCAATCACTTGCTCCGCATTGGCTACCGCCTCCTGATAGGTGGCGCCATCGGCCATGCATCCCGGAAGTTCAGGGACCTCCACAAGAAATGCATCGTCTGCATCGCTCCAATAAATTATCAGTTCATACCTACTCATCATGATCAACTCCTAGGCGATATTTGCTGAGTATGCCGCGCACTTACTTGACTTGATAGGGCTTAGCCATGCGCCCCGTGGGTTGAAGATTTATGATCTCTATCATGCCATCTCTGGAGAGAATATGGTGGTCTCCCCTTACCCGAAGCGTGAACCCGAGGCGATCGAGCAGCGATAATAGGTCATCAAAGGCGATGTTAGCGTCACTCCGTCCGCCAAGAATGGCCATCTGGATTTTATTGTGCTTACACAGAAAGTTCACCGTGCTTGGATACTGCTACAAAATCGAGCAGCCACGTAGGCCTGAATACTAGCCTGGGGTGGTCTCGCGGGCAATCGTCGCGCTGCTTGGGCGACGCTCGATTGTTCCATACCGTTCGGAGCGGCGAATCATTGACATCATACCAATCGGTCGGTATGTTTTGATGCTCACGCACCGTCACCTAGGAGAATGTCATGGCCCTGCTGCAACTCACCCCTCCCCAAACTGCCCAAGGCGAACTGGCGGAATTGTACGAGCAAATCACCCAAGCCTTTGGCGGCGTGCCAGAGGGGCTACAGCTCTTTGGCGTCAGCCCCGCATTGCTGCGCAGCCAGTGGCAAAACCTACAATATTTTGGTCAGCATCCGCGTATCTCTGCCAATTTCTTTTCTCTGCTGCGCTATATTCTCTCAGAAGAAGGCCACTGTTCCTTCTGCATCGGTTTCAACGAGGCCCTGCTGCTGAATGCCGGTTTTAGCAAGGAAGTCATCAGCGCCGCGCGCACCAATCCTGCCCAGGGCCCGCTGTCGGCACCGGAAAACGCCCTGCTCGACTATGCCCTCAAGGCTATCCACAATCCGCACAGCGTTGGCGAAGCAGACATTACGGCGTTGCGGGCTCAGGGTTGGTCGGACCAGGATCTTTTCGATGCCGTTGCCCATGGCGCCCAGCATCAGGCCATCGATATCCTCTTCGAGACTTTCCGGGTAGCGCCCTTTCAGGCGGGCTAGGGCGCGCTTTACAGATTTTACCACTTTCACCCGAGCACACGGCAGGCAGGGCCATTGGGAGCCTCGATACCATCGCCTGTCGGCGCGTCGGCGTGTGGCCGATGCTTACGCATCTGTCAGAAAAGGATTGAGAACCGCGCGGGGGGCTTGTTCCAGAATATGACATTGGTGCGCAAGCAGCTCGTGCACGATAATTGCTGGATAAGCCCTACCGCAGCGCAATCGGAGCACGCCTTGCCTGTCTGCGGGATATGTGTCCAGTAGCGACGAGCTTTCTCGTCAGGGCAGTATCATGCTCCAATGTCAAGAGAGGGGCGGAGCGACCACGTGGATTGGTGCGCAAACCAGCAAGGGCCATGATCACTGAGGATCACCTGGATCTGCTGACGCATGGCCGCGACAAACGCTCCCTTTTTGTGGCACCCAGTATGCCTCTACATCACCATCATGCCGCCCAGTTCTCGACGACTAGACCTGCGCCAACATAGAGATCGAAATCGGCCGTGTTGTTGGTCACCAGGGTCACTCCCAGTGATAAAGCATGTGCGGCGATCATGCGGTCGAAGCTGCTCCTTCTGGCCGGAAATTGCTGGGAGAGCTTTCCGAAGATGGCTGCCGCGTCCATGTCGAAGTCTTTGGCGGTTAGCCTACTCAAGAGCGCGGCCATTTCGGTCTGGCTGTTATGCACGTCAAGACCGCAACATAATTCAGCCCAGGTAATCGAACTCAGTCCGATCTCACCGGGTTTACAGGCCGAGAATCGCTGGGTGACTGACTCCGGCTGCTCCTTCATAAGGTAGATGCAGATATTGGTGTCCAGCAAGTAACGCAGCATCACCAAGATCTTTCTGTCTCGACAAACTCCGGACGCTCGGTTGTGTGGTGTGAACGCAGCGCGGCAAACAGCGCTGGAAGTGATTCGAGCGAATTCTCCTCAGGTTCTACGATGAGCCTATTACCCTCTCGAATCACCACCAATTTGGTTTGCTTTGGAAACGCCATGCTCATGGGGATGCGCACAGCGGGTGAGTTCCCCGCCATGAATTGGCGAGTGCGAAAGATCTTTTGCATAATTGCCTCCTCATGTATCAACGTCACGTTATCACTACTACTCAGCCCGAGCAATGGGCACCGCCTGCGGAGGCTAGCCGACGAGCCCTCCTGCCGGGCAAACCAAGGAGCACTACAAAAGTCACTCGCGATCATGCCCATGAGCAAACTCTGCTACCCGCGAATAGCGGTCACTTTTTCTTGGGCTGGTATTGCTTGCGGCGGAAGAGGTCGGTTTTGCGGGAGACCAGCCGATCGAGGAAAAGCAGGCCGTCGAGGTGATCCATCTCGTGCTGCACCGCCCGCGCCTCGAAGCCTTCGCACTCGTAAAAGCGGTCGCGGCCTTCGCCGTCTTGCGCCTGCACCTGGATGCGCTCGGCGCGGATGACGTTGCCGGTAAAGTCCGGCACCGACATACAGCCCTCGCGCCCCACCGCCATGCCCTCCCAAGCGATCAATTCGGGGTTGATGAGTACCATCAGGCCATGGCAGGCATCGCCGAGCTTTGGGCGAACATCGACGATGACGATACGCTGTAAACGATCGACCTGGGGCGCGGCAATGCCTACCCCACCAGGGCCGGCATACATGGTTTCGGTGAGATCGGCAATGAATTGTCGCAGTTCGTCATCAAAGTGCTGCACCGGCTCCGCAGCACGCGCCAAGCGTGGATCGGGGTAGGTGAGGATCGGCAACACCGCCATCAGAGCAGCACCGTATCGACAGGGTGTACGGTGATTTCGATCCCCTGACTGGCCTTGAGCGGCTCGAGGATGCTACGAATCTGCTCCAGCCCACCGGGCGCCGAGCCCTGAATGACCATCACGTAGATGGGGCGATCGGGGTTACCGGAACGTTCGCTCTCGAGATCGATGATGTTGAAGCCAACGCTGGCGAGCTTTTCGGTGACTCCGGCAACGATGCCCGGATGGTCGGCGCCGTAGACGGTAACGCGCACATCGGCGGCGTCTTGCTGGCGCGGGAGACTTGGGATGGGGTCGAGATGGACGCGCAGATTCAGGCGCTTGACTGCGGGGTCGAGGGCTGACTCGACGGCGCCGAAGTCGCGCTGGTAGTCGATCACCTGCATGATGGTGAAGTACCCCCCCAGGCGCATCATCGAGGCGTCGCCAATGGCACAGTCGGCGGCGTAAAGGGCTTGGGTTACGGCAGCAACGATTCCCGGTCGATCTTCACCGATGACCGTCAGTAGGGCTTGACTCATGACTCTCCTCCCAGGCCGTGCAGACGGGCCAATGATAGATAACGAAAGCAGTATTCGAAAAGTTCGAGATGGTGGCGCGCTTCGTCAAAATCCCTACCCCAGGCGGTCATGCCGTGGAGGTGAATGAGGGCACCCGGCACGGCGGGCTTCTCGCGGGCAAAGGCGGTGTCCATGTCGGCAGCAATGCGCGCCACTTCCACATGGTTGGCAAAGACCGGCAAGTCCACCTGCGGCTCGGCATCGGGAATGCCCAAGCCTTTGAGCATCTCGAGCGGCGGCAGACGCAGACGGCCATCGCGGGCAAAATGACCGCAAAGATTGGCCTCGATGGAATGCACATGAAAAATCACCCGCGCCTCGGGAAAGTGGCGATAGATGACCCGATGAATGCTACTTTCCGCCGAGGGTCGGCGATCCGCCGCGGCTTCGAGCACCCGACCATCGTGGTCGAGGGCGACAAAATCCTCTGGCGCCAAGCGGTCCTTGGGACGACCGCTGGCGGTAATCCAGAGCCCATCGTCACGACGCGCCGAGAGGTTGCCCGCGGTGCCGAGCATCCAGCCGCGGCCATAGAAGTCTCGAGCCGCCGCCGCCAAGTTTTCGCGCACGTCCTTCATTTGTCCGCCTCCAGGGCACGCAGCACATCGTAAAAATCCTCGAAGGGGGTGCAGGCCCGCCCTTCCGCCGCCAGGTAATCGATGAGGCCGTTGCGGGCGAATACCCGCGGACACACCCGCGCCAAGCGCAAATCGGTCACCGAATCGCCAATGCAGAGGGCTTCGGTGGGCGCATAGTGGGCGTAGATGGCCTTCTTGACGACGAGCTCTTCCGCGTCTTGCCAAGGCGAAAAGACGCGCAAGGTTGGCCCGGAAAGGTCCACCTCCATACCGTGAATGGCGCGAATACGGTCGCGAAGGGGAGCCAAGACGAGCTCTGCCATGCGGGTAAAGCCCCCGGTCACCACCAGCAGTTCCCACCGCAAACTCGGCAACGCGTCGAGAAACTCCGTAAAGCCTGCCCGCAGATGGCTGTGTTCGACCACAAAGGCTTCCATCTCTGGCCATTGCTGACTGGGGATACTGGCGAGAATCTCACTGAGCCCGTCGCACAGGCTGGTGCGCAGGGCGAGGATCTCGGGCAGGATACGCGCGGTGACCGCCGGGGCGAATTCCCGCAACAGATCGCGGAAAATTTCCTCCACCAGAATGGTGCCGTCAAAATCACAAAAGATCAGGCGCTCAGCCACTGGCCCTTCCCCATTTGGCCAAGGCGGCCTGCAGGGGCCCCGGGGGTACGGCGTCGAGAGTAAAGGGTTCCCCCGCCTGCACGCGCTCCCAGGCCTCGTAGAAGGCGCGCACCCCGCTCGCCGCACCATCGGGGTGGTCCATGATGCCAGTGCCGGCGTTGAGGATGACCTCGGTCCCATAATCCTGGAGCAGATCCGGCAGGATGCCGGGCTGGATTCCCGCCGAGGGCACCGGCGCCAGGCCCCGCTGACGCAGGGCGTCGCGAATGGCGAATTCCTCGGCGGCGGGAAAAGGCAGGCTGCCGTAGTGCGCTGGGTACAGCACGGCGTCGGCCCCGGCATGGGCCATGAGGGTACCAAGGACGATGGCGTAGCGCAGGCCATGCTCCGGGGCCGCCGCCAAGGCGCCGGCAAGGGCCGGATGGGCAAAGATCGGGACGCTGATTTCCGGGTCCTTGACCAGGGCTTCGAGCACGGGGAAACCGTAGGCAAGGACATTGAGCAGCAGGGCATTGGCGCCCTCGGCCACCAGCTGCCGCGCCAGTCGTTGCAGGCTCGCGGCATCACCGGAGAGATTGACGGCGTAGAGTAGATCGCGCCCAAAGCGATCGCGCCGCGCCTCGACGATGGGGGCACAGGCACGCCAACGCTCCAGGGTCGGTGCGGCGGCGAGGTTGGGAAGAATTTCGTCGTCTTTTATGATGTCGAGCCCAGCCCAGGCAACCTCGGCGAGGATGGCGGCATGATCCTCGGCGCTGAGCCCGAGAGCGGGTTTGAAAATCGCCATGAAGAGGGGACGATCGAAAACATCCACCCGTTGGCGAATGCCCGCCAGCCCAAAACGCGGCCGCAATCCGTAGTCTTCCGGCAGGCGCAGATCCCAAACCTTGGCGGTGCCGCCAAGGGAGTACTTGCCGAAGATCATGGTCAGCAAACTGCCCATTCCCCCGTCCACATTGGCCAGAGGAAAGGCAATGGTGGCCAGGCTGCTGCCATCCTCCAGCGCCTGCAGGGCACGAATCTCGCCGAGATGCCCGCGCAGCTCTGCCTCGCGGTGGGCATGGCGCGCGTCCCAGGAGCCTGCCGTCTGGCCAATGGCCAATGCCTGGGCCTGCTTTTCGGCATGGGCCCCCGGGGGAAAGCGATAATCGACTTCGAGAAAGGCACTCATGGCCGCGGGAATCGTTGCAGGGCGCGCTCGCTGTACACCGGGGTCCAACCACCGCGGGCACTGAAGTAGCGCACCGCCTTGATGCGGCGCTGGGCGTTGAGGCGAAACCAGTGCTCGACCTGGGCCGGGATGTGGATGTAATCGCCGGCGGTCACCGTCACTTCGAGTTGCCGTCCATCGGCAAGCACAAAACCGAAGACCCCCTCGCCATCGACGATATAGCGCACTTCCTCGTCTTCGTGGATGTGGATGCGTGAGAAGCGCTCATCCAGCGCCGCAAGCTGCGGATGTTCGGGGTAGAGAACCACCAAGTCGCGCTCCTGATAGCCCTTTTCTTGCTGTAGCTCACGGAAGACGCCGTCGAGGGCTTCCAGTAACTGCTCCTGACCTGCTGCATCGAGTTGTGCCGGGGCAAGCCAAGGCGCTGCGGCCGCAGCCACCGGATAGCCGCGCAGACTTACCCCCAGAGGGGCCAAATACGTTGCCAAGACCTGCGCATCAGTGCCCTGCTCCCCACCATCCCCAAACTGCCAGCTTTTCATCACCCCTCCCGCCAGATCAAGGATGCCATGCGCCCGGTGCAACCGTCGCGCCGATAGGAGAAAAACCGATTCGCCTCAGTCACGGTACAGTGCTCGCCGCCGTGGACGGCGCCAACACCCAAGCGCTGCAAACGCAGTCGCGCCAAAGCATAGATGTCGGCCCAGTAGCGATCCCCTGTCCCGGGCCGAAATGCCTCCTGCGCACCAACGTCCTGCGCAACAAAACATTCACGCACCTCCGGCCCTACCTCGAAGGCCGCAGGGCCAATGGCTGGGCCCAAGTATACCAGAATTTGCGTGGGCTCCACCTGCATGGCGGCAATTCCGGCTTCGAGAATACCCCCGACAAGACCACGCCAACCGGCATGCAAGGCAGCAATCACTTGGCCATCTCGGGAGCAGGCCAGCACCGGTAAACAGTCGGCGGTGAGCACGGCGAGGACCGCCCCCGCCGTGTGCGCCACCGCCCCGTCTGCCGCGGGCGGCGTGTCCCTGCCCCGGCAGGATTCCCAGGCGGCTACCTGGGTGCCGTGCACCTGTTGCAGCCATAGCGGCTCCGCTGGCAAGTGCAGGGCTGCCTGCAGTCGTTGCCGATTGGCGGCCACGGCCGCGGGCTGGTCGCCCACATGATCACCCAGGTTCAGGCTCTGCCAGGGTGCCTGGCTGACGCCCCCCTGGCGGGTGCTGATGGCCATGTGCACGCCCTTGGGCAGTGCCAAATCCGGCATCAGGATAGGCAACTCAGGAAGCACGGCGGCGCAGCAGGGTGAGTAAGGCCTCCATATCGGCGGGGAGGGGGCTCTCCCAGGCGCAGAGTTCGCCATTTCCCGGGTGCTCCAACTCCAGACGCCAAGCGTGCAGGGCTTGGCGGTGGAAGCCCCGCCAAAGGGTCATGGCCTCCGAATCCAGCCCCGCCGGCAAAACGGCGCGGCCGCCATAGACTGGGTCGCCCACCAAAGGGTGACCAATGTGGCGCATATGCACTCGAATCTGGTGCGTGCGCCCCGTCGCTAGCCGCAGGCGCAGCAGGGTGTGGCGGGGGAAGCGCTCGGCCAGACGATAATCCGTCCGCGCCGGCCTGCCATCATCACGCACCGTCATGCGCAGGCGATCTTGCGGGTGGCGCCCGATGGGGGCTTCGACTTTGCCGCCACCGGTCATCGCCCCCAGCACCAGGGCTAGATATTCTCGATGCATGCTGCGCTCTGCCAGTTGTTCGGTGAGGTCTTGGCGAGCGTGCTCGGTTTTGGCCACCACCAGTAAGCCGCTGGTATCCTTGTCGAGCCGATGCACGATACCGGCCCGCGGCAGATGCTTGCTGGCTGGATAATGGGCGAGCACGGCATTGGCAAGGGTACCGCCGGGATGCCCAGCACCGGGGTGGGTCAGCATGCCCGCCGGCTTATCGATGACCAGTATTTCCTCGTCTTCGTGCACGATACGCAGGGGAATCGGCTCGGCCCGCCAATGCTCCGGCTCCCGCGGCGGTAGGCGCAAATGCACCGTCTCGCCCCCTTGTATCCGCTGGCTGGGCCGCGCCGGGCGTTCGTCGACGAGGATTTCCTCGGCACCCAGGAGCTCCTGAATGCGGCTGCGGCTTAGCTCCGCTACCAACTCTGCCAAAACGAGATCGAGGCGTTCGCCTGCCCGTTCCTCTGGCAAAATCAATGTGATTTCCGTAGTATCGCTGCTCATGGCCCGACACTATAGATCATTGCCCCGTATGCGCAAACGCTCTCTTGCCCTGATTGCCGTTCTTGTGCTGAGCGCCGCTGGCTGCGCTTCAGACAATCACAAAAAAGACCTGATGGACTCCCATGAGGCCGCGGCAACCATGTACAGCCACGCCAAACAGGCCGAAGACCGCGGCGACTACGGCACCGCCATTCGCGAATACCAAGACCTCGAGGCCATGTATCCCTACGGCCCCTATGCGGAGCAGGCGCAGTTGAATACCGCCTATAGCTACTATCGCCAGGGCGACTCCAAGGCGGCGGCTGCGGCGGCAGAGCGCTTCATCAAGCTGCACCCGGTCAATCCCTACGTGGACTACGCTTGGTACTTGAAAGGTATTTCTCAGTACCAAGAAATCGAAGGCGCCGACTGGAATCCCGTGCCCCTGCATGAGGCCTTCGATACCTTCGAAACCCTGGTCAAACGCTGGCCCAAGAGCGCCTATGCCGCCGATGCTCGGCTACGCATGGAGAAGATCATCGACCTCTTAGGCAAACGCAATCTCGATATCTGCAAGTTTTATTATGTGCGCCATGCTTATGTGGCCTCGGCCAACCGCTGTAGCGATGTGGTCACCAAGTACCAACTCAGCCCGGCGCGGGAAGAAGCCCTGTATTATCTGTATCTGTCGTACCAGCATCTGGACCTCAAGGGGCTGGCGCAGGATACGGCGAGCATCCTGCGCTACAACTATCCCGGCGGAAAATATACACGCAAGCTCGGCTAAAACGGCTCAGACCGCTTCGTCGCCCTCTTCGCCGGTGCGGATACGGATGATCCGCGTGATCTCGCTCACAAATACTTTGCCGTCGCCAATCTTGCCGGTGCGCGATGCCTCGACGATGGCATCCACGGCGCGATCGACCAGGGCATCGGGAAGCACTACCTCGATCTTCAACTTGGGCAAAAAGTCGACCACATATTCGGCGCCACGGTAGAGCTCCGTGTGGCCCTTCTGGCGTCCGAAGCCCTTCACTTCCGTCACCGTCATCCCGGCAATACCGATCTCCTGCAGGGCATCGCGCACATCATCGAGTTTGAACGGCTTCACAATCGCTTCGATCTTCTTCATGACTTCTCCTGCAAACAGTGCGGATTCCAGGCGTGGAACCCATTGCTGATAGGGTAGCGGCGGTCCTTGCCAAAGGCCAGAGGGCTGATACGCACCCCCGGCGCCGCTTGGCGCCGCTTGTACTCGGCGCGGTCGACGAGGCGCAGGGTCTGTTCGACGAGGGCGGCAGGGAAACCCTGCGCCAGCAAGTCCTCGCGCCCGGCGCCCTCCTCCACGTAGGCCTGGATGATAGCATCGAGCAGCTCGTAGGGCGGTAGACTGTCCTGATCGGTCTGGCCGGGGGCCAATTCGGCGGAGGGTGCGCGCTCGAGAACGCGCTGCGGAATTACCGCGCCCAGGCGATTGCGATAGCGGGCCAGCGCGTAGACCAGCATCTTTGGGCAGTCTTTGATCAGGGCAAAGCCGCCAGCCATATCGCCGTAGAGGGTGGCATAGCCCACCGCCATCTCGCTCTTGTTGCCGGTGCTGATGAGAAGATGGCCGAATTTATTGGAGTACGCCATGAGCAGGCTACCGCGAATCCGCGCCTGTAAATTTTCTTCGGTGACGTCGGCGGCGCGCCCGGCAAAGAGGGGTGCCAGGGTTTGCAAGTAATTCTGGAAGAGTCCATCGATGGGGACGATGTCGTAACCTACCCCCAAGGCTTCGGCCTCGGCGCGAGCATCCTCAATGCTCATGGCGGCGGTGTAACGCGACGGCAAAATGAGGGCATGGACCCGCTCCGCGCCGAGGGCGTCGGCGGCAATGGCCAGGGTCAGGGCGCTGTCGATACCGCCCGAGAGACCAAGCACGGCACCACAAAAACCATTCTTTTGCACATAGTCGCGCAGGCCAAGCTCAAGGGCTGCGTAAGTCTCGGCAACGGGCTCCGGTTCTGGGATCAGGGTCGGACTGCGCCAGCGGATTGTGCCAGCTTCCGTCTCGGCGTCGAGGTAGAGCAGAGTCTCTGCAAAGGCAGGCGCCCGGGCAAAAATCCTGCCTTGGGCGTCGACGGCGCAGGAGCGGCCATCAAAAACCAGCTCATCCTGCCCACCTACGAGGTTCGCATAGAAAATCGCCACCCCGGAGGCCTCGGCCCGCTGCCGCAGGAGCGCCTCGCGCTCCGCCTGTTTGCCACGATGAAAGGGCGAGGCATTGAGGACCAAGACCGCATCGGCACTGGCGGCAGAGGCCAAGAGGGGTAGCTCTGCACACCAGAGATCCTCGCAAATGCGCAGGGCCAAGCGCAGGCCAGAAACATCGATGACCACATCGCTGCTGCCCGGATGAAAGTAGCGCTTCTCGTCAAAGACCCGGTAGTTGGGCAAGCAGTGCTTGGCATAGCTCGCCTCGACTCGACCATTGCGCAGCAAACTTGCCGCATTGAAGAGGAAACCATCGTCTCGCCGGGGATGACCGAGCACGAGCGGCAGCGGGGTTTGCTGAGCCAAATCGGCAAGGGCCTGATCGACGCAATCGAGAAAATCCCGCCGCAACAGAAGGTCTTCCGGTGGATAGCCGGTGAGGACCAATTCTGGTGCCGCCAATAAGTCTGCCCCTGCCGCCTCGGCCGCCCGCGCCGCAGCAAGAATCTTGGCCGCATTGCCGGCAATGTCCCCAACCCGCGGGTTGCTTTGGGCAAGGGCGATGCGCACGGCTCAGTTACCGAGCAGGGCGGCGGCCTGACTGCCCAGCTCCGCGGGCGAAGACACGCAATGCACCCCGGCAGCGCGCAAGACCTCATACTTTGCCGCGGCCGTCCCGGCGCCGCCGTCGATGATCGCACCTGCATGGCCCATGCGCTTGCCCTTGGGCGCCGTCGAACCGGCAATGAAGGCCACCACCGGCTTATGGACGGAGCTGGCAATATACGCTGCCGCCTCTTCTTCGAGGCGACCGCCGATCTCCCCGACCATGATGATCAACTCCGTCTGCGGGTCCTCCTCAAAGAGGCGCAGAATCGAAATGAAATCGAGACCGATGATGGGATCGCCGCCAATTCCCACACAACTGCTCTGCCCCAGGCCCAGGCGCGTGGTCTGCTCGACGGCCTCATAGGTCAGGGTGCCGGAGCGGGAAACGATGCCGACGCGCCCAGGTAAATGGATCTTGCCGGGCATGATGCCGATCTTGGCCTGCCCGGGGGTGATGATGCCCGGACAGTTGGGGCCGATGAGGCGCACCTGCGGACGGGTGGCGAGGTATTGCTTGACGAGGAGCATGTCGTAGACCGGAATGCCCTCGGTGATGCAGACGATGAGCTCGATGCCCGCCGCTGCCGCCTCGATGATGGCGTCGGCCGCAAAGGGGGAAGGCACATAGATGACGCTGGCCTCCGCCCCCGTCTTTGCCACCGCCTCGGCTACCGTGTCAAAAACCGGCAGGCCCAGATGCTCGCTACCGCCCTTTCCGGGAGTGACTCCACCCACCATGCGCGTGCCGTAGGCGATTGCCTGCTCGGAATGGAAGGTACCTTGCTTGCCGGTAAAGCCTTGGCAGATGACCTTGGTGTCGCGGGAAAGAAGAATGCTCATGGCTCGATTCCGAATTCAGTAGGGGATAACGGCAGGCTCAAGCCTGGGCCGCCTGGACCGCCTTGCGCGCCGCGTCGGTAAGGCCTTCGGCGGTGATCATGCGCAGGCCGCTTTGCGCCAGCATGGCCATACCCTCCTCGCGTTTGGTACCTTCCAGGCGCACCACCACCGGCAAGTGGATACCGACCTCGTTGGCCGCCTGGATGATGCCTTGGGCAAGCAGATCGCAGCGAGTGATGCCGCCAAAGATATTGACCAGAATCGCCTTTACCCGCTGATCCGAGAGGATGAGTTTGAAGGCCTGGGTGACCTTGTCGGCCGCCGCGCCACCGCCCACATCGAGAAAATTGGCGGGTTCGCCACCGTGCAGTTTGATCAGATCCATGGTCGCCATGGCCAAACCAGCGCCATTGACCATGCAGCCAATATTACCGTCGAGGGAGATGTAATTGAGCCCGAATTGTCGCGCCGTGATTTCCCGCGGGTCCTGCTGGGTGGAATCAAAAAGTTCATCCGACTCGGGATGGCGGTAGAGGGCGTTGTCGTCCATGACCACCTTGGCATCGAGGGCAAGCAACTGGCCGCCGGCGGTCAGTACCAGGGGGTTGATCTCGACCATCTGTGCATCGAGCCGCAAGGCCAGTCGGTGCATCCCCTGCATGACTTTGACTAGCTGCTGCACCGCCGCCGCCCCAAGACCCCAGGCAAAACCGAGGTCGCGGGCATGGTAGGGCAAAAACCCTATGCCGGGGTCGAGGACGATGCGCTGAATGGCCTCCGGCCGCTCGGCAGCGAGGGTCTCGATCTCCATACCCCCCTCTGCCGAAGCGATGTAGGTGAGGCGTGCCGCCGAGCGATCGACAAGCAGGGCAAGGTAGAATTCCTTGGCAATCTCACTCGGCTCCTCGATCAAGAGAGCCGCCACATGCTGCCCCTCGGGCCCCGTCTGCGCCGTCACCAAGCGCTTGCCCAGCAAAGACTGCGCCGCCGCCTCGACAGCGGCCATACTCTGCACCCGCAGTACCCCGCCGGCCTTGCCCCGACCACCGGCATGCACCTGAGCCTTGATTACCCAATCCCGCCCGCCGAGGGCGCGGGCCTGGTTGATGGCTTCTTTGACGGAAAAGGCCGGGATCCCTCGCGGTACCGGCACCCCCTCCTCGGCGAGCAGGCGCTTGGCCTGGTATTCATGTAAATTCAACGTGCTATGCCTCTATGCGGCGCAAGAGCGCGGCGGTGAAATCGCGGGTGGAAAGCCCTTCGCGGCCCAGCAAACTGGCAAGGTCGCCGGTAACCTCACCAGCGGCAATACAGGCGTCCATCGCGGCGGTGACCGCCGCTGCCGCCTCCTGCCAACCAATATGCTCGAGTAACATGACTCCCGAGAGGATGAGGGAGCTCGGGTTCGCCTTGCCCTGCCCGGCGATGTCGGGCGCCGTGCCATGGGTGGCCTCGAAGATAGCATGGGTATCGGAAAGGTTGGCCCCCGGCGCCATACCAATACCTCCCACCTCCGCCGCCAAGGCGTCGGAAATGTAGTCGCCGTTGAGGTTGAGGGTGGCAACGACGTCATAGTCCTGGGGCCGCAAGAGGATCTGCTGCAGAAAATTATCGGCGATGACATCCTTGATGATGAGCTTGCCGCTCTCGACTGCCGCCTTTTCTGCCGCGGCCGCTGCGGCCTTACCCTCGGCCTTGGCAATGGCCACTTTCTGCCGCCAAGTAAAAACCTGCTCGGCAAATTCCTGCTCCGCCAAGGCATAGCCCCAATCGCGAAAGCCCCCCTCGGTAAACTTCATGATGTTGCCCTTGTGCACCAGGGTCACCGAGCGGCGTCCCTGCGCCAGGGCATAGGCAATGGCGCGTCGGATCAGGCGTTCGGAGCCCTCCCGGGACACGGGCTTGATGCCGATGGCAGAACTCGCCGGGAAACGGATCTTCTTGACCCCCATTTCGTTCTGCAAAAAGGCGATCAGACGCTCCACTTCTGGGCTACCCGCGGGCCATTCGATGCCGGCGTAGATGTCTTCCGAATTCTCGCGAAAGATGACCATATCGACATCCTCCGGCCGCTTCATCGGGCTCGGGGTGCCGGGAAAATAACGCACCGGCCGCTGGCAGACATAGAGATCGAGATCCTGACGCAGAGCGACATTGAGGCTGCGGATACCGCCACCCACCGGGGTTTCCAGCGGCCCCTTGATAGCGACATGGTAGTGCTGAATGGCGGCCATGGTCTCCTCCGGCAGGTAGACGCCGGCGCCAAACTTGGCCACCGCCTTCTGCCCGGCATAGAGCTCCTGCCAAACGATTTGCCGCTCACCGCCATAGGCCTTGGCGACGGCAGCATCGAGGACCGCCTGCATGGCCGGGGTAACGTCAACACCAATCCCGTCCCCTTCGATGAAAGGAATGACCGGCCGCTTAGGAACGACGATCTTACCGTTTTCGTACTGAATCGCGCTGCCACTCATGCCGTCTTCTCCAATTGCTCGCTGGCCCAAGACAGGGCACCGCCCTTGCGGATGAGTTCCAGATCGCGCTCGCTGGCCAGTTGCGCCTGCACGGCAATCTCGAGATTCTGGCTCAAATCGCGCAAGGTAAGGGTCTTACCGAGGGCAAGGGTACTGATGTCGAGAAGCAGCTCATCCCCGGCCTGGATCTTTTCGTAATCCGCCGGATCGACAAAGGTCAGAGGCAGAATACCGAAATTGATCAGGTTGGCGAGGTGAATACGCGCAAAGGACTGGACCAGCACCGCCTTGACCCCCAGATAGCGCGGCGCCAGGGCGGCATGTTCGCGGCTCGAGCCCTGTCCGTAATTTTTACCCGCCACAATGAAGCCGCCGCCGGCACTCTTGGCCCGACTGGGGAAGCTTTCATCGACCACGTGGAAGACGTATTCGGAGATCGCCGGTAGATTGGAGCGCAAAGGGAGGACCTTGGCGCCGGCGGGCATGATGTGGTCGGTGGTGATGTCGTCGCCCAGGCGGATGAGCACTGAACCACGAATTTCTGCCGGCGCAGCACTATTGACGGGCAGTTTGGCGATGTTGGGGCCGCGTAGCACCTCCACCTTTTCCGGTGCCGCTGCCGGGGCGATGATCATGCGGTCATCAACCAGGAACTGCGGCGGTAGATCGACCTGAATCGGTGCCAAGCCGAGATCACGCGGGTCGGTGATGACCCCGGTCAGGGCACAGGCAGCACAGGTTTCTGGGCTCGCGAGGTAGACCGCCGCCGTCTTGGTGCCGGAGCGGCCGTAGAAATTGCGGTTGAAGGAGCGGATGGACACCCCCTCACTCGGCGGCGCAAAGCCCATTCCAATGCACGGGCCACAAGCGGACTCGAGGATGCGGGCACCAGCGGCAATGAAGTTCAGCAGTCCCCCATCCCGGGTAACCATCTCCATTACCTGTCGCGAGCCCGGGGAGATTCCCAGGCTGACTCCCTCCGCGACCACCCGCCCCTCGAGCATCATCGCCACCGTCATCAAATCGGTGTAGGAGGAATTGGTGCAGGAACCGATGGCGACTTGCGCCACCGGCGTGCCGGCTACCTCGCGCACGGTTTTGACGTTGTCTGGACTATGCGGACAGGCGATCAAGGGTTCGAGGCGGTCGAGATCGATTTCGAGCACTTCGTCATAGCTGGCATCGGGATCGGCCACCCACTCCGACCAGTCCGTCTCTCGCCCTTGCGCCGCCAAATAGGCGCGGGTGACGGCATCGCTCGGGAAAACGCTGGTGGTGGCACCTAGCTCTGCGCCCATATTGGTGATGGTCGAGCGGGCGGGCACCGAGAGGCCGGCAACACCGGGGCCAAAATATTCAAAGACCTTACCAACACCGCCTTTGACCGTCTTACGCCGCAGGACTTCGAGAATGATGTCCTTGGCGCTGACGAAGGGCTGCAGTGTGCCGGTCAGCTTGACACCCACCACTTCCGGCATGTTCAGGTTGAAGGCCAGGCCACCCATGGCAAGGGCAATGTCGAGGCCACCGGCGCCAATGGCCAACATCCCTGCCCCGCCAGAGGTGGGGGTGTGGGAATCGGAACCCAGCAGGGTACGGCCGGGCTTGGAGAAGCGCTCGAGATGGACTTGGTGGCAGATGCCGTTGCCGGGACGGGAAAAATGGATCCCGTACTTGGCGGCGAAGGTCTGCAAAAAACGATGATCGTCGGCATTCTCAAAGCCCGACTGCAGCATATTGTGGTCGACGTACGATACCGAGAGTTCGGTGCGCACCTTGGGGATGCCGAGGGCCTCGAACTGCAGATAGGCCATGGTACCCGTGGCATCCTGGGTCAGGGTCTGGTCGATTCGGATGGAGATGGGGCTGCCGGCGCGTAGCTCGCCACTCACGAGATGAGCGGCGATGATCTTTTGCGTGACATTCTGGGCCATGATGATTCTCCTATGCGCGGCAGCGATCCATAAGAAAGGATAATGACAAAAGCCGCCGCGTACGCCAAGGGGTAGCCTAGAGCCAAGACTGGGCGTACTGCAGACGCTGCAGGGTTTCTGTCCGTCCGAGCACCGCCAGGGTCTGGTCGAGGGGGGGCGAAACGGCGCAACCGGCCACCGCCACCCGCAACGGCTGCGCGACCTTACCCAGCTTGCCCTCGGCATGCGCCTGCGCCAGCGTCTGCAGGGCTTGATGCAGGTCGGCCACGGTCCAATCGGTCAAAGCGGCGAAGGCCGCCGCCGCCGCCGCGAGCAGGGGTCCATTGCCGCGCAGGTGTTTGTCGAGATCCTTCTCCTCAGCCTGCTGTGGTGCCCGATAAAACATTTTTGCGGCCGCTGCCATTTCGACCAGGGTCTTGGCCCGTTCGCGCAGGAGCGGTACCACTGCTGCCAGGGCCGGACCAGCCTCAATAGCCGTCGCGTCGACCCCCGCCGCAAGGAGATAGGGATGCAGCCGTTGCGCCAAGTCCTCCGTCGACAATACCTGCAAATGCTGGGCATTGAGCCAAAGCAATTTGTCGGGATTGAAAGCCGAGGCCGCCCTATGTACCTCCTCGATACGAAAGTACGACAGCATCTCTGCCCGGCTGAAGACCTCTTGATCGCCATGGGACCACCCCAGGCGTACCAGAAAATTGAGCAGGGCCTCGGGTAGAAAGCCTTCCTCGCGATACTCGAGCACGCTCACCGCACCATGGCGCTTGGAGAGCTTTTGCTTGTCGGGCCCGAGAATCATCGGCACGTGGGCGTACTGCGGCGGGGTGGCACCCAGGGCGCGGAGGATCTGCATCTGCCGCGGTGTGTTGTTGAGATGGTCATCACCGCGAATGACTTGGGTGATACCCATATCCCAGTCGTCGACGACGACACAGAAATTATAGGTGGGCGTCCCATCGGAACGGGCAATGATGAGGTCGTCGAGCTCCTGATTTTGAAAGCGCACCGTACCATGCACGAGGTCTTCGACCACTGTTTCGCCCTCGTCGGGGCTGCGGAAACGAATCACCGGCTGGATGCCCGGCCGAGGCTCGTGGCGATGGCGACAGCGGCCATCGTAGCGCGGCTTTTCGCCGCGCGCGCGCTGCTCCTCGCGCATCTGCTCGACTTCTTCCTTACTGCAATAGCAGTGGTACGCCGTTCCCGCTGCCAGCATCTGCTGCAAGACCTCGGCATAGCGGTCCATGCGTTGGGTCTGGTAGAAAGGGCCCTCGTCCCAATCGAGCCCGAGCCATTGCATGCCCTCGATGATTGCCGCCGTCGCCTCGGGGGTGGAGCGTTCGAGGTCGGTATCTTCGATGCGCAAAACGAACTGCCCTTGGTGCTGGCGGGCATGCAGCCAGGAAAAGAGCGCGGTACGCACACCGCCAATATGCAAATAACCCGTGGGGCTGGGGGCAAATCGGGTACGAACGGTCATCGACAGCAAATCCTATCTGATAGTCGGGTAGAAGGGTCGATCATAGCAGGCGAGCGCCACACCTCACCAACCCGGCAAGCCTCGTCAGCCATAGGAATTTTTGATAGTGCATAATTTGCATTGACGAGGACGCTGGTTGCCCCTAGTATCAGCCCACGGTACCTCCTAACAAGAGAGCCAGCGTTCTGTTTATACACGGTAAAATCTGCAGATTTGGTCAGGGTGCTCGTTTTCGGCCTCCTCACCAAAGAAGGAGTCACATGCGAAAGTCGGCCATCGCCTTCTCATCGATTTGCGTTCTCTGTGCTGCGCCTGCAGTTTGGGCGCACAATGGCGCCAGCGGTACCCCGGAAGATGCGGGTAGCCAGGAAACCCTCTCTCAACTGATCGCCCGTTTGCAGCCCACGGCCACGCCAAGTGCCGACGATACGGTCGCAACGACGCCGGAAAGCGGTGGGCTGTTGCAGGATTTTCATCAGCTGCAGCAGCAAGATCAGGCCCTGACGGATTCCCAGGAGACGATCTGGACGGCGCTCGTACAGGGATTCCGCATCAGCGACGTGTCCCGGCCCCGGGTTGCCAAATGGCGGAGTTGGTTTCTGCAGCACCAGGGCAAGCTCGAAGAGATTCTCCACAACTCTCGGCCTTTCCTGTACTACGTGGCGAACGCCGTGCAAGAACGCGGCATGCCGATGGAGCTCGCCTTGTTGCCGGCCATCGAGAGCGGCTATAACCCGAAGGCCTTCTCGCCCGCAGCGGCTGCCGGTTTATGGCAATTCGTGCCCGGCACGGCAAGAAATTTCGGGCTGCAAAATACCCGCTGGGGTGATCCACGCCTCAGTCTCACGGCCTCCACCAACGCCGCCCTCGACTACCTCTCTTATCTGTACAATTACTTCGGCGGCAACTGGCTCCTTGCCATTGCTGCCTACAACGCCGGGCAGGGAACCGTCTCGGCGGCCATCCAACAGAATGTTGCGGCCGGACAGCCCACGGATTTTTGGGACTTGAATCTGCCCAGCCAAACCGAAAACTACGTCGCCGAGCTCCTCGGTCTGGCACAGATCATCGAAAACGCCAAGGCCTACCACGTCGATCTGCCTAGCATTCCCAATAGCGCCCACATTGCCCTCGTGCACACGCCGCGGCGGGTCAACCTGCAGGTGGCAGCACAGCTCATGAACGTTTCGGAGTCTGAGCTCAAGCGCCTCAATGCCGGCCTCAGTCACGGTGTTGCTCCCGCTGGCTACTCCTTGGTGGTGCCCAAAGACAAGGCGGAGGCCCTGCGCACCGCACTCCTGCAGATGCCGAGCGAGGAGCAGGATAGTATCCCGGCAGCACCGAGCAGCCAAACCCCCGCGCCGGAGCAAGCCGTAGCAGCCCCGGCAGCACCAAAGCCCATGCCGGTGGCGGCGGTAGCCACCCAGGCAGTATCGGTAGTGCGTTATACTTCCGTGCGGCCGGGGGAGACCCTCTCCGAACTCGCCCTGCGCACCGGAACCTCCGTGCGTGACCTGGAGCGCTGGAATCATTTACGCTCTGCCCGCAGCCTGCAAGTGGGGCAGCGTCTTGTCATTTACGGCGGTAAGGCCGCAGCCGTGCAAACCGCCTATCGACCACAGCAGATCACCGTACAACCCGGCGATTCTCTCACGCAACTCGCCCAACAAGCTGGCGTGAGTGTGGCGTCTCTGGCCGCTGCCAACGGCCTGCGCGAGACGAGCATGATCCACCCGGGTGAACGATTACGGTTGCCCGGTGCCCATCTGCAGACTGCCGTCTATGCCGCCAAGCGCAGCGGCGGCAGTATCCGGGTACGTCCCGGTGAATCCCTGTGGCAGCTCGCCCAGCGTGCTGGGACGAGCGTTGCGGCATTGGCGGCGGCCAACGACATGAGTACCCACAGCGTCATCCACCCTGGCCAGGTCCTGCGCCTGCCAGCCCGCGGCAGCGTCGTGGCCTCCCTGAATCCGCAGCAGGAACGGCTAGCCACGGCACCACGCGCGACGACCTATGTGGTTCGTCCTGGTGATTCGGTCTGGCAGATTGCCCAGCAGTTTCATGTCTCCCCCCACGCCTTGGTGCAGTGGAATCGCCTCGCCTCGGCAGCGGATCTGCAACCGGGTAAACATTTGACCATCTTCTTGCGCTAAATCAAAAGACTGGAGCTTTTACCGACGATGGGATTCTTGCAGAACAAACAGGCTTTGGTGGTTGGCGTTGCCAATGAGCGCTCCATTTGCTGGGGCATTGCCCAAGCGATGGCGCGGGAGGGTGCGAGCGTGCTGCTCACCTATCAAAGCGAGCGCACCAAGAGCCGCGTCGAAGAGTTAGCCGCGCAGATCAATGCACCCACCCCCCTGCCCCTAGATCTCCTCGATGCCGACCAGGTAGCGGCGGTGGTTGCCGATCTGAGAGCACGCTGGGGAGGGGTCGACATCGCCATTCATGGCGCCGCTTTTGCACCCAAGAATGAGCTTTCTGGAAACTATGCCGACGTCACCACTCAAGAAGGCTTCCGCATTGCCCACGAGGTTTCCTCCTACAGCTTTACGGCCCTTGCGCAGGCTCTGCGTCCGCTGATGCAGGGGCGTCAGGGAGCTCTGCTCAGCCTCAGCTACTTGGGCGCCGAGCGGGCGATGGCCAACTACAACGTCATGGGATTGGCCAAGGCCAGCCTCGAGGCGGGAGTGCGTTACCTTGCCTATGCCTTGGGGCCGGAGGGGATCCGCGTCAATGCCATTTCGGCGGGGCCGATCCGTACCCTGGCGGCCAGCGGCATCAGCGAGTTTCGCAGCATTCTCGATCATTATGCCCAGCATGCGCCGCTGCGGCGCAATGTTACCCAAGAAGAGGTCGGCAATGTTGCCGCCTTCCTCTGCTCCGACCTCGCCTCCGGCATCACTGGTGAAATCACCTACGTCGACGCCGGATATAACACGGTCGGCTTTTAGCCGCGGCGCTTCTCGACCTCCGCCAGCATGGCGGTAAAGGCCTGCGAAAAAGCGTCGAGCCCCTCTTTTTGCAGCTGCGGGGCGATTTCACCATCGAGGTCGATGCCCAATTCCGCCAGCTGGGCGAGGGTCGCTTCCGCCTCTTTCATGCCCTCCTCCAGGCGATTGCCAAGTCGCCCATGCTCACGCAGCTTGCTCAGGGTTGCGTCGGGCAGGGTGTTGATCGTCTCTGGCCCCATCAGCGGCTCCACATAGAGCAAATCGGGATAAGCGGGATTCTTGGTGCTGGTACTGGCCCAAAGTAGGTACTGCGGGCGTCCGCCCTGGGCGCGCAAGGGCGCAAAACCGCTGCCGTGGAACTCGTCGCGGTAGATGGCATAGGCCTTCTTGGCCATGGCGACTGCTACCTTGCCGCGCAAAGCCAGCGCTTCGGCACTGCCGATCTGCTCCAATCGTTGGTCGACCAGGGTATCCACCCGCGACAGAAACAAACTGGCGACGGCCTTGACCTGCTCTGCCTTGCCGCCGGCAGCGATCCAGTCGGCAAGACCCTGTCGATACGCGGCAAAAACCGCGCGAACATGGTGCAGACCAAACATCAGCGTCACGTTGACCGAGATGCCACGCCCAATCAGTCGGCGCAGGGCGGCAATGCCCGCCGCCGTGGCGGGAACCTTGATCAGCAGATTATCACGCTGCACGATGCTGCGCAGACGCTCCGCCTCGGTCACGGTTGCGTCTTCGTCCATGGCTAGGCGGGGCGACTCCTCCCAACTCACCCAGCCGTCGTCACCGTTGGTAGCGCTATGGATGGGCTGCAAAAGGTCACAAGCCATTTGCAGGTCCTTCTGCACCATCTGCTCGTAGAGGCGCTCTGCCGACTCCGCTGGCAAAGCGAGATCCTCTTGATAGTACGGGCTTTCATGAATGGCTTTCTGGAAAATACTGGGGTTGGAGGTAACCCCAGAAATCCCGTCCGCTTCGATGTAGCGCGCCAGAATACCGTCGTGAATCAGGGTACGAGAGAGATTGTCGAGCCACAGACTTTGGCCCCAGTGGGACCGCACTTCGCGTAAATCGACCATGCGCTTTTCCTCGGCAAGTTTCCTGCTCTAGAGTCTAGTGCAGAATCGCGCCGGGCGGCGGATTCATGAGGCGGTATGGATACCGGCATGGGCACCCTCGAGGACCTCGGCACAGAGATCCTGCCAGTTTCCGCGGCGACCCAGGGCACGCAGCAGCATCGGCAAATTCAGTCCATAGACGACGGCGACCCAAGGATTGTCGTTATGCGCGGGCAAGGCGTTGGCGGGGCTGGCGCCGCGAATGTCGCAAAGAATCAGAAGCGGGCTCTGGGCATTGGCATTGGTAATGCGCTCCACCAGCCCTTGGCGGAGGGGCGCAAGATCGTCTCCTTCGGGAGCCAAGGCCTCGAGATCATCGGGAAGCGCACCGTAAATATGCGTACAGACCTCCAGAAAGGCCGCCCCCAAGCCGCGATGAGTGAGTAGTAGAAGGCGTGCCTGGCTCAAGAGAAACGTTCCCGTAAATCGAGTTCGCGGTGCTCCACCAAGACCTCCTGGCCATTCCCGGCCAAGGCCCGGGCCAGCACCTCGACCATGTATACGCTGCGATGCTTACCACCGGTGCAACCGAGAGAAACCGTGACATAGTTGCGGTGGTCTTCGGCAAAGGGCGGCAGCCATTGGCGCAAAAAGAGCTCCAGGCTCTGGCGCGCCGTCTGCACCAGCTCCTGCGCCGCGAGAAAGTCCTGCACCGCCGCATCCCGACCGGTAAGCAGGCGTAGTTCTGGTTCGTAGTGGGGGTTCGGCAGCGCGCGCAGGTCAAAGACAAAATCCGAATCGGCCGGTACCCCGTGCGAAAAGGCAAAGGACTGCAGCAGGAGAACCAAGCCGCGCGCGCGCGCCACCTGCGCCCACGCCTGCACCCGCAGATGCAGAGCGTGGCTACGCACCTGGGAGGTATCGAGAACCCGATCGGCGAGTCGCGACAGAGGCGTGAGAAGAATCCGCTCGCGCAAAAGCACCTGGCGCAGGGCCGCCCCCGGCTCGGTCGCCTGATCGCTCAGGGGGTGGCGTCGCCGGGTTTCGCTGTAACGCCGCAGCAGGGTTTCTTCGTCGGCATCGAGAAAGAGGATACGCGGTTGCAGGCCATAGTCCCGATGCAAACTATCGAGCGCCGTTGGTAAGGCATCCAGAAAAACACGATTGCGCACATCGATGCTAACGGCAACGCGCAGCAAATCGCGCTGGTGATGGGCAATCTCTTCGAGCAGGGACTGCAAAAGAGTGGCGGGGAGATTATCGACGCAAAAGTAGCCCAGGTCTTCCAAGGCCTGCAAGGCGGTCGTCTTGCCGGAACCAGAAAGGCCGGTAATGAGGACGAAGTCACTGAGATTTTTCATGGCGCGCTCGGTCCCCCGCGGGTTTGTCGATCGAAAATTGCCAGCATGTCGATGCCCGACTCGCGTACATAGTGGGCACGTGCCGCCGCCTCTACCAATACCGCCAGGTTGCGTGCGGCACTCACCGGCAGGCGCAGGCGGGGAAAGGGCACTCCCAAGATCTCCCAATTATCGACCTGGCCCTGCAGGCGGTCGATATCTGCCAGCTGCATTTCCGCCATATCGCGAATTTCCACCACTAGGCGCAATCGCTTGGAATCGATCACCGAAGCGGCGCCAAAGAGCTGGCGAATATTGACGATCCCGAGGCCGCGCACCTCCATGAAATCTTGTAGGGCCGGGGGGCAGTGCCCGGTCACCACCCCTGGCGCCTCGAGGATACAGAGGACGCTATCGTCGGCAATGAGACGATGGTTACGGCTGACCAACTCGAGGGCCAATTCGGACTTGCCGATACCGGCCTCGCCCTGGATCAGAATTCCTACCCCAAGAACATCGACGAGCACGCCATGCAAATGACAACGCGGCGCCAGTTCCCGTTGTAGATACTGTTGCAGCCGCACCAGTATCTTACGCGCCGGCAACGGACAGGCGAGGACGCTGACGCCCTCGGCAAGGACTACCGCCAACCAATCGGCAGGGGGCGAAACGCCCTCGGCCAGAACCAATACCCGCAGCCGCTTGACCTGATACCTTTGGGCCGGATGGCTGAGAAGGTAATCCAACTCCGCTTGCCCAAGTACCTGCACCGGGTGCGAACGGATAAAGCTGAGAAAACCCACCAGCGCCGCACCATCGCTCACATGTTGCGGATCGGCGCTGAGGGCATTATCGGCACGCCCCGGATGTAATAGGCTCCAGCCCAGCTCGCGCTGGAGATCGGCTACCAACCGTACTACGGCAACGCTTCGATCCATGGCTCCTCAGCACCACCGGCGGTGGCAAGGCAACTGGTTTCTAGGCTTCCTCGACAAGGAGGGACCGGAAATCCGCAGGCTTCGTCACCTGCAGCAGTTGCTGGCGTAGCTCTGGCCGCGCCAAACGGGTAGCCAGCTGCGATAGTATCTCTAGGTGCTCCAGGGTAGCGGAGGCAGGCACGAGCACGCCCAAGAAAAGGCGTATCGGCTCGCCATCGGGCGCCGAGAAATCTACCGGACTGCGGGTGCGCAGGGCGGCAACGGCGGTTTGCCCGATACCCGCGAGACGAGCGTGGGGAACCGCGACGCCTCCACCCAGGGCAGTGGAACCCTGTGCTTCCCTGTTTTGCAGTGCTTGCAGAATGTCTTCTGCCGGCATGGCGGCAGCGACGCCAAATAAGGTAGCCAACCGTCCCAGAACACTCATGGCATCCTGGTCTGGTGTATCGAGGAGAATGGCTTCTGCGCGGAGCGGCAAAGCAGCCATGGTCATTCGGTTTCGCTGGCAAGCACAGCGGCTACTGGAGCGCCCCGGTGGCGCTGCAGTTTTTCCTTGTATTGCCGCACCTGCCCATCGATCTTTTCCGCGAGTTGGTCGATGGCTACGTACATATCCGCTGCACGCGCTTCGGCATGGAAATCGTGGCCGGGGGCGCTGACGCTGATTTCGGCTACATTGGAGAGTTTTTCGTGCCCCAGATATTTGAGTACGACCCGCCCGACAATCACCCGATCGAAATAGTGATCGAGGCGACCGAGCTTTTCTGTGACATGATTTTTGATGGCCTCGGTGAGGTCCAGGTGTTGCCCACTAATGTGTAGTTGCATGGCAAGCTCCTAGCTTTCGTTGCAATTATGGGAGTCCGTCACTGCTCTACCGCTCCATATTCAGTGTAGCGCCTTGGTCACGATTGCAAAAGCGGCGAGGTCGACTCAAAAACCGCGACGCTGGCTCGCCGGGGGAATGTTGGCGGCCTCGCGATATTTGGCAACCGTGCGGCGTGCAATCTGTATGCCCTGCTCGCCCAAAATCTTTGCGATCTCGGCGTCACTCAAGGGGTGCAGATGGTCCTCAGCCTGGATGATCTTGGCAATGACGGCACGAATCGCCGTCGCCGAGGCAGCGCCGCCCTGCTCGGTACCCACATGGCTCGAAAAGAAATATTTGAATTCGAAGAGTCCGCGCGGGGTGGCCATGAATTTTTGGTTGGTAACCCGGGAAATCGTCGACTCGTGCATCTCCACCGCCTCGGCAATGTCGCGCAAGACCATCGGTCGCATCGCTTCGGGGCCGCTACGGAAAAACTCGATCTGACGCTCGACGATGGCGCTGGCAACTTTGAGAATGGTTTCTTGCCGACTCTGTAAGCTTTTGATGAACCAGCGCGCCTCGTTGAGCTGTTCCTGGATGTAGCGGTGCGCGGCATCCTTGCCGGAGGAAAGATCGGCATAATGTCGGTTGATCCGCAGCCGCGGCATCGCCTCGGCGTTGAGTTCGACCCGCAGGCGCTTGCCCACCCAGCGGACGATCACATCCGGAATCACATACTCGGATCCGCCACCGCCAATCTCCGCCCCGGGCTTGGGATTGAGTGCGGAGATGAGGGCAACGGCAGCGCGCAGTTCTTCCTCGCGCACATCGAGGACCTGCGCCAAACGGGCATAATCGTGCTTGGCCAACAGTTCGAGCTGTGTTTCGACGATGCGCCGAGCCAGGGGCAGCGCAGGATCTTCATCAGCAAATTGCTGCAACTGCAGAGACAAGCATTCCGCCAGCGTGCGAGCTCCTACCCCCGGCGGATCGAAGTCCTGCACCTGGGCAAGGACTGCTGCCAAAGCCTCGGGACTTTGCCCGGCGGTCTCCGCCAGCTCTTCTACACTTGCTTGTAGATAGCCGTTGTCGTCAATGGCATCGATGATCAGCTCGGCAAGACTGCGCTCTTCCGTGCTGAAGGAGGTGAGATCCGCCTGCCAACGCAGGTAGTCCTGCAAACTCTGGGCGCGACTGTTACGCGCCTCGTAGTCCGGCAGGTCGTCCTCGCTGCCGGCCGTGCTCGGCCCAACGCTGCCAAGGTCGAAAACGTCTTCCCACTGGCTGTCGACCGGCAATTCATCGGGCAGATTCTCGCTGGCCGCAAGATCCAATTGGCGATCTTCCGCCACTGGGCTGCTTTCTTGCGGCTCAGACACTAACTCGGGGCCTTCCTCCTCGTCGAGCAGGGGATTGTTGTCGAGCATCATCTGCACTTCTTGCTGCAGATCGAGGGTCGACAGCTGCAGCAGACGAATGGCCTGCTGCAGTTGCGGCGTCATGGCCAAGTGCTGGCCGAGTTTGAGTTCGAGTCCTTGTTTCATGGTTCAGATCTTGAACTGCTCTCCCAAGTACACCTCGCGTACGGCGGGGTGGGCAATGATCTCCTGCGGACTGCCGGCGCTGAGCACCTGCCCATCGTGCAGAATATAGGCGCGCTGGCAAATTCCCAAGGTCTCTCGCACATTGTGGTCGGTAATGAGAACGCCAATGCCACGCTCACTCAGACCTTGCACCAACTGCTGAATTTCGATGACCGAGATGGGATCGATACCGGCGAAGGGCTCATCGAGGAGCACAAAGCGCGGGTTCATGGCCAGGGTGCGAGCGATCTCTACCCGCCGCCGCTCGCCGCCCGATAAACTCTGACCGCGACTATTGCGCAGACTCTGCAAATGCAGCTCCGACAGTAGCTGTTCGAGGCGCTCACTACGTTCTTCGGCACTAAGAGGAAGTTGTTCGAGAACCGCCAGGATGTTGTCCGCGGCACTCAGCTGTCGAAACACCGAAGGCTCCTGGGGCAAATAGCCCAGTCCCAAGCGCGCCCGCCGGTGCATGGGCAGGGTGCTGATATCCTCGCCATTGAGCAGGATACGGCCGCTATCGGGGCGTACCAGGCCCACCATCATGTAGAAGGTCGTGGTCTTGCCGGCACCATTTGGTCCCAAAAGACCCACCACCTCGCCCGCCTGCACCTCCACCGACACCCCGCGCACGACGGTACGCCGGCGAAAACGCTTGACCAGGGATTCGGCGCGCAGCTCTGCGGTCATGGCTTCGACTTGTCGTCCTTGGCCGGATAGAAGACCGAGCGCACCCGCCCCCCTGGGCTTGCCGTGACTTCGGTCTGCTGACTCTGCAGCAGGTAGATCACCTGATTGCCGGTGACCTCATTTTTGCCCTGCCAGAGATGCGCATCACCGGTGAGCACGATGCGCCCGCTACCCGGCTCGTAGCTCAACTCCTGGCCGTAGCCATGACGTTGGGCGCTCGACATGGTGAAGCTGACCGGATTACCCGTGGCGACCGCCTTCTCGACCTTGCCGGCGTTGGCGTGGATAGTGAGTTGCGCGGCATGAATGATGAGATCGCCTTGCTGCATGACGACGTTACCGCTGTATATGGCCTCTTGTACTGGCTTGTTCTGGCCGCGGAGCTGATCGGCGGCAATATGGATGGGGCCCTTGCCCAGTTCGGCATCAGAGGCCGTGGCAGCGAGCACGGAAAGGGGTAGCAAGGCCAGAACGAGGACTGGCCAGAAATTACGGTTCATAGACACCCTGCACCCCGCTTAGCAACTGAAACTGCTCCTGTTTGATGGAGGCCCATAGGCCGGTTCCCTGCAACCTGCTGCGGCCGTGGGTTAGATAGACCGGCGACGACGTACGCAAAATTCCGGTCTTTGGATCGTAGTGCAGCTCGTCCGTGCGCAGGGTGTTGTCTGGCGCCAAGGTGGCAAGGACCTGCCCCCAGACCGTGAGCTCCTGATCGCCGTTTTGCAACAGGCCATGCGCTGCCTGCAAAGAAAAATTTCCCTGGGCGCGAAAGCGTTGCACCGAGAGGTCGCTGAGATAGGTCCGATTGCCTGCTGGCAGATGGTAGGCAGTTTGCGCCCGCGCAAGCAAGCGTAAGGCGCCCGCGGCGTCGTACTCACGCAGCACCACATCGCTGGCTGCCTGATCGCCGCGCTGAATACCGCTTTTCCAATCGATGGCGGGATAAGGTAAGGCGTGGCGCGGCCAGGTCCACCAGAGGAGCGCCGCGCCCAACGCCGCCAGCAGCAAAAGCCAAGGGAAACGCAGAGTCATACCGTCCCCAAAGCCCGCGCCAGGACCCCATCCCACTTACCTTGGGCGCGAAGGATGAACTCACTGAGTTCCCGCACCGCCCCCATGCCGCCGTTGTTTTGCGCTACCCAGTGTACCCGCGTCAAAACTTCGGGGTGGGCGTCCGCCGGCGCTGCAGCCAGCCCGACCCGCCGCAATACGGCTAGGTCGATGAGATCGTCGCCCATGTAGGCGAGCTCTGCATCATCGTAACCCGTGGCCAAGAGTAGTTCGGTGTAGGCGACCACTTTATCGAGACTACCCTGATATACCCGGCTGATTCCCAGATCGCGGGCACGATGGGCCAGGGCGGGGGAAAAGCGGGCCGTGATCAACGCGACCTCGACGCCGCAATCCTGCAGCAGGCGAATTCCATGGCCGTCGCGTACATGAAAGATCTTGCTTTCCTGGCCAGTGGCATCGAAGAGGAGACGGCCGTCGGTGAGCACCCCGTCGACATCGAGAACGAGCATGCGTAGGCCTTGGCAGCGACGGATGAGATCGCTCATGCCACCCCCGCGCGCAACAGGTCGTGCATGCTGATGACGCCATCGAGACGTCCGTCGGCATCCACCACCAGCAACACCGAGACCCGCTCTGCCTCCATACGCGCCATGGCCTCGGCGGCCAGGGCATCGGCAGCGATGCACAGGGGGTGGGGTCGGTAAAAGTCGACCATCGAGCGTCCCCAGAGATCTTGTTGCTCGGCAAAGGCCCGACGCAGATCGCCATCGGTAAAGATGCCGAGGAGGCGGTCTTGTTCATCGACCACTGTCGTCATCCCCATGCCTTTGCTACTGATTTCCAAAATCGCTTCGTGCAGCGGGGTATGCAAGCCGACCCGCGGCAGCTGTTCGCCCCGGCGCATCAGGTCTTCGACTCGAAGCAACAGGCGGCGACCGAGGGCACCACCGGGATGCGAGAGGGCGAAATCATCGGCAGAGAAGCCTCGCGCGGTGAGCAAGGCCATGGCGAGGGCATCGCCCATGGCAAGGGCGGCAGTGGTCGAGGCCGTGGGTGCGAGATTGAGGGGGCAGGCCTCGCGGGCCACCGCACAGTCGAGGTGCACCTCGGCGCGACGGGCAAGGGTGGAGTCCGCATTACCGGTGAGGGCAATCAAGGGCACCCCGAGGCGCTTGACTACCGGCAGAATGGCCAGGAGCTCCACCGTTTCCCCGGAGTTGGAAAGGGCGAGGAGGAGATCGTCGCGGGTGAGCATACCGAGATCGCCATGGCTTCCCTCCGCCGGGTGCAGAAAAAGCGCCGGGCTACCGGTGCTGGCCAAGGTTGCCGCAATCTTCTTGCCAATGATGCCAGATTTGCCCATACCGCTGACGACGATACGCCCGCGACAAGCAAGGAGCAGCCGACAAGCCTCGACAAAAGGTTCATCGAGGCGGGCCTCGAGGGCTTCCAAGGCCTCACGCTCGAGGCGCAGGGTTTCGCGCCCGGTCTGCAGCAGGGCCTCACGGTCAATTTTAATCACTGCTTCGGCTTGCCTCATAGGCAATATGGCACTCCGGATGCGCGGCCATAACCCGGTCGATGTCTGCAAAAGAGGTTTGCTGCAGGAGCTTCCAGCATTTTACATTGACCTCGGCCAATTGCCGCGGGTGCTGGCGGTACCATTCCACCGACCCTTGCGGCGGGCTACCCGCTAGGATCTGCGGATGATCTACCCAGAACAATAAAAAAAACAAGGCAATGGCGCCTATGAAAATTAGGGCATAAATGATCTTCATCGCCCCTCAGCACCCCAAACGGCATACTTCACTCGATTTCTTCCCCATATTGCGAATTCAGGAGGGCCACCAGCCGCTCCTCGCGTTGGGCGAGGTCGGCAAGCAAATTCTTGGCCAGATTATCCCACAAGCCGCGCAAAGGCACGAGTGCCGCGCCCGCCTCCAAATCCACCAGAAGTTCGGCAACCTTATCGAGGCTTTCGCGCAGCTGCAGCCCGCTGCTCAGGCAGTTTTTGATCTGTTCACGCGGATGCGGAATCCAGGAACGGTCGGCAGTATAGGAGCGCAATCGCTCGCCCGCATCGAGGAGACGCCGCCGCAACTTGCCCAGGGCGCCGATTTTGCTGCTCTTGAGTTCTCCCCACACGGCAAGATCCAGGAGCTGCAGCCACTCTGCCCGCCAACGCTCCACCTGCGCTGGCGGTACTTGCACGGCGCCGCGCACGTCTTCTGCATCAAATCCCATGTTTTCCTCCACAGTGGCTACGCGCAAAGCACAGTCGTTCGGGACTACCAACGTCGCACCAAAATCCTTGCTGGTGATAGGCACGCAATCGTCTCGCGGCGATCCATTCGCGCAGCCAAGGCGCAAGCGGTGCCGGACCTGGCGGGTAGGCGTGCAGCCAAGCAGCGTTCAAGACGGCCAAACCGCTATAGGTATAACTGGGGCGCGACGGATCGGGCAGGGTAAGCCAACCCTCCGCCTCGCCAAAATCGCCCGCGGGATGATGCGCGGGATTATCCACCAAAACCAGGCCCGGCGCGCTGGCAAGCAGCTCCGGCAAGGGGTGTGCCGTACAGATGTCGCCGTTTAGGAGCAAAAAGGGCTGACCCTCTAAGCGCTCGCGCAAGGCGACCAGGGCACCGCCGGTTTCGAGGCGATGTGGTCCCTCATCGCTGTACTCGAGCACCATTCCCTGCCATTGGCCACCGAGAAAACGCGGCAATAGGGCGCCCAGATGGGAGAGATTGATGAAAACCCGTTCGACACCAGCGGCGGCGAGGGCGTCGAGATGCCGAACGATGAGAGGTCGACCGCCCACACTGAGGAGGGGTTTAGGCAGATAGTCGGTACGCGGCCGCAGCCGCTCGCCGCGCCCGGCAGCCAAAATCACGGCTTGTTGCATGGCGACCAGGGCGAAAACAGCGGTAGATAGGATTGCCAGGCGGGGTTACCGGCGAGGAGGTCTTCCAGATACGCCCAAAAACGGGGCAGAAATTCGAGGTAGGCGGTCTTGCC
The DNA here is from genome assembly GCF_031962545.1 of Candidatus Igneacidithiobacillus taiwanensis. Taxonomy (NCBI): domain Bacteria; kingdom Pseudomonadati; phylum Pseudomonadota; class Acidithiobacillia; order Acidithiobacillales; family Acidithiobacillaceae; genus Igneacidithiobacillus; species Candidatus Igneacidithiobacillus taiwanensis. The sequence continues at coordinate 9,275 of NZ_JAVRKK010000009.1, read as the reverse complement.
ATCGCGGTAGGCCAAGCGACAGAAAATCCCGAGTATTTTTACAGTACGCTGGAGCGCGAGCACCTCCACCTGGGCAGCAAAGTCCGCGGCATCCGGCACGGCCACCCCCTCGCGCTGCAGATGCTGGCGATAGCTCTCGATCCAGGCCCGGCGCTGCTCTCGGCCCCAGTCCCAGTAGCGGTCCCAGAGTAAAGAGGCGAGATCGTAGGTCCAGGGGCCCATAACGGCATCCTGAAAATCGATCATCACCACCTCGCCGGTCTCGCGCAGCAAGAGATTGCGGGCGTGAAAGTCGCGGTGTACCCAAACCTTGGGCTGGCGGGCCGCCGCTTGCAGGAGCTCGGCAAAGAGCGTCTGCAACCGCGCTTCCGCAGCGCTATCGAGGACGATCTGTAAATGCCGCCGCAGGTACCAGTGCGGGAACAGCGCCAGCTCCTCCCCGAGGCGAGCGTCATCGTAGGCGGGAAACATTGGCAGCGGGCGTAGATGCCGCGGTGCCTTGGCCAAACCCGAAAGCAGAGGAAAGGTGGCGGCAAAGAGTGCCGCCGGCGCCTCGCCAGCGTCGAGGGCCTCCTTGAGATCGCGGCTGCCCAAATCCTCCTGCAGTAAGAGCCCGAACTGCAGCGATACCGCATCGATCCGCGGCACCGGCAACCCCAGAGCGGCAAAACGCCGCTGCACCCGCAAAAAGGGCAAGAGCTCGGCCGGCTGCGGCACCTGGGCAAGGATCCGTTGCGTCCCTGTCCGCCAATACCGACGGGGGCTGGCATCACCAGGAATCGGCTCGAGGGCGGCCACGTCCACGCCCTGGGCGTGCAAAAAGGCCTGGGCAGCCGGAGAGAAGGTATGGGTAGATGATTGCGACATGCGCGCATTCTGTGCGATTTTACGCACCTATGCCTAGCCCTGGGACGCGCATGATGGCCGTAGGCCGGTATCGCCCGCGGCGCCGGTTGCTGACCTGCGCGGCCGCAGTTATCTCTATTTTGCCAGCACTGGCCTGTGGTCAGGATGGTCCGGTAACGCTCTATGCCGACCAGATCCACGGTCTCGGCAGTGGCCAATGGACCGCTTCGGGTAATGTCGAGGTGCTGTACGGCGATCGTCGCCTCTACGCCAACCAAGCGCACTACGACCAGAACAAAGACGAGATCATCGCCCAAGGTCAGGTGCGCATGGTCAGTCCGGGAATCGTGACCAACGCCCCCGAAGCCACCCTCAAAATCCACAGCAATCAGGGTATCGTTTTGCATCCCCGATTTCTGTTACCTAGCCAAGATGGTCACGGCCATGCCCGTACCGGCCAGGAACTGGGCAAGGATCGGTATCGCCTGAACGAGGCCTGCTACACCACCTGCCATGGGCGTGTTCCGGCCTGGCAAATTTATAGCCAGCAACTCGATCTCAATCAGAACGACCAGTACATCACCACCTACAACAGCACCCTCAATGTCTATGGCCTGCCGGTGCTATGGCTGCCATATTTGAGTTTTCCCTTGCAGCGGCATTCGGGAGTCCTGCCCCCGACCATCGGTAGCTCCACCATCAATGGCTTCACCTTGGGGGTTCCCTACTATTTCGATATCGCCAGCAATCTTGATGATACCCTGACGGTAGAGGGGCTAACCAAGCGCGGGGTGCTGCTGCAAAATCAATTCCGCTACCTCGAACCGAACTATAACGGCAAGCTGCTGCTCGATTTGCTACCCCACGATAAGCTCACCGGCAGCAATGTCTGGGCAATCTCCTGGCAGCATCAGCAAAATCTGGGTGACGGTTTTGGTCTGACGGTAAATTACAATCGCGTCAGCTACCGCAATTTTCTTGCCGATCTCGCCGGCGTAACCGGCTTCAATGGTGGCTACATTGGCGGCGTTGGCAATGCCCCCTACCTAACTTCCAATGCCGCGGTGAACTACGGCAGCCAACATCTACAGGCCGGGGTAGAGTTGCAAGGGTACCAGGAGCTCGCCCAAGGCAGCAGCGCTCCTTATGCGCAACTACCCTATGTTTACGCCAATGGGTATTGGCGCTTGGGCAAAACCGGATATTTCGACTGGCGGAGTAATTTCAATTACTTCTACGCCAGCACCGGGCCCATCGGCCAGCGCCTCGATCTCACCCCCACCCTGGGTTGGAAATGGAGCCGCGCCTGGGGCTTTCTGGAACCGCAAGCGCGGCTCTATTTCAGCCACTATCAGATTCAACGCAATGAACCCTATGCGCGCGTCAGCAATCGTAGTCTGCCGGCCCTCAGTCTACGTGGCGGCTTGAATTTTGTCCGCGATGGCAAGGATGGCAGCAGCATCGTCCTGCATCCCTTGTTCAAGTATCTGTATATTCCACTGCAGGCGCAGAATCAAATCCCCAATTTCGATGCCAGCCAACCGTACCAGAATTACGACTCGATCTTTACCGACAATTCCCTGTTTGATGGCAGTGACCGCATCAATGCCGCCAACCAACTCACCTATGGTCTGGAGGGAACCGGGTACGATCCCAGGGGACGGGAAATCTGGAGCGCAGCAATCGGACAGATCCGTTATTTCAATCGCCAGCAGATCGATCTCGATGGCAATATCATTCCGCAGGCGGCGCGCTCCAACTATTTTTGGCAGGCGCAGTATGCTCCGCTTCCGAATCTCAATTTCCTTGCCAGTTCGGAGACCAATGCCGATTGGAAACGCTTCGAACGCATGGACTTTCGCGCCCAGTGGCTGGCCCATAACGGTACCGTGCTCAATCTCGACTATCGCTACACACGCAACTTCGTAGATCAGGCCGGGGTGTCGGCGGCCCTGCCCATTGGCAAGCAGTGGCGACTACTCGGCAGTTATCGATACGACGTGCAGGATCGAAAGCCCTTGGAGCAGCTTGTCGGGATCGGCTATGATGGCGGCTGCTGGACGGCGCAACTCATGATGTTCCATCAGATTTTGCTGGGGGGACAAACGAACGATGCCGTCTATCTGGAAATCGTGTTGCGTGGCCTGACCAGTATCGGCAACAGCTCGAACGGCTTCCTTGACCAATATGTGCCCGGCGCCCGCATGGAGTTCTGATGTTTCGACTACGCCATACCCTGACCCTTGCCCTCTTGGCGAGCAGTTGTGCTGCTTACGCAGCCACCCCCTTCGTCAATCGCGACACCCTCCTCGCGGCCCCCGCCAGCAACTCCTCGCGGGTCTTTTCCGCGCGCTCCGAAGTGGCGCCCGAGAGCAGCAGTAGCCTGCCGGCAAACCTCGATTATCTCGACAAGGTGGTGGCCGTCGTCAACGATCAGATCATTACCTCGTTGCAGCTCGATCAACGCGTTGCCACCATCAAAGCGCAGTTGCAGCAGCAGGCACCCGGGCAATTGCCCCCCGATAGTGTCTTGCGTCGTCAGGTGCTGCAGCAGATGATTCTGCAAGACATCGAAGTGCAGATGGCCAAACGCATGGACATCAGCGTCGACCAGGCCACCCTCGACCAGGCCGTCGCCAATATCGCCCGCAGCAATAACCTGACCCCCGACCAACTGCGCCAAGCCCTGAGTGAGCAGGGGCTGTCTTGGTCCTCTTTTGAAGACAACTTGCGCGATCGCATTCTCGTCGATCGCCTGCAGCAGCAAGAGGTCGAGGCGCGGGTGCATTTGAGCGATGACGAGGTAAGAACCTTTGCCACACAGCTCAAGCAGTTGGCCGGAGTGAGCTTCGAGTTGCAGCAGATATTTCTTCCTTTGCCTGCCGACCCAAGCCCCGATGCCCTGAGCGCCGTGCGCCAAGACGCCGCCCGCGTGCACGAGGAGCTGGTGAATGGCGCCAGCTTCACCCGCTTGGCGACGGAAGTGAGCGCTGCCCACGACGCCTTGCAGGGCGGCCGCTTGGGCTGGGTCAAAGCGGCGGAACTCCCAAGCTCGGTGAGTCAGGCCTTGCTCAAACTCAAACCGGGCGATATCAGTTCGGTAATTTCCACCCCCACGGGTTACCGCATCTTCAAACTACTCGACATCAAGCACGAAGATCCCTCGGTTACCGAGGTCAAGGCGGCAATGATCGTCCTTCATGCGGGCAAGGGGATTCAGGAGCAGGAAGCCGAGGCCCAAGCCAAGGACATCGAGTCTTCGCTGCAGGCGGGCGCCAGTTTTGCCGAGCTCGCCAAGCGCTACAGCCAAGACAGCCGCACGGCGGCGCAAGGCGGCGATTTGGGCTGGGTCGCCCCTGGGCAGCTACCAGACGAGCTCGAGCGCGTGCTGGCGACACTGCCCACTGGCAATGTCAGCGCTCCCATACCGTTGAACGGTTCGATTTATATCCTCCAATCACTGGGACAACGTCAGACGCCCCTATCCGATGCCCAGCTCAATTCCGTGGCTCGTATGCAGCTCTTTCAGCGCACCGCACAGGAACGCCTGGAAGAGTGGCAGCGACGTATCCGCGACAGCGCCTATGTCGAGATCCTCGATCCCAGCCTGCGTACACAGAATGCTTGAGTCGGGAACCCCCTTTCTGCGGCAACAGCGCCCGAGTCCGGAGGCATTGCTCGGCCACCGCGCCTTGTCCGCTCTCGCCTGGACTCCCACCTGGACCCTGTATCGCAAAGAGGTGCTGCGCTTCGCCCGGGTCTGGCTGCAGACCGTCGCCGCCCCCCTGGTCACCACCCTGCTTTACCTGCTCGTCTTTGGTCACGCCTTGGGCGCGCACGTGCACATGCAGCATGGCGTGTCCTATATCGCCTTCATCGTGCCCGGTTTGATGATGATGTCGGTATTGCAAAATGCCTTTGCCAATAGCTCCTCTAGCCTGATCCAGGCCAAGGTCACCGGCAATATCATCTTTCTGCTACTGAGCCCCTTGCGCCCCACGGAAATCTTTGTGGCCATGACCGCTGCCTCGATCACCCGCGGCATCGTCGTTGGGTTGGCAATCCTTGTTCTTGCCTCTTTGTTTCTCCATCTGCCCTTGCAACATCCGCTTTGGATTCTCGTCTTCACCATGCTCGGCGCTGGCGGCATGGGTGCCCTGGGGATTGTTGCTGGGCTCTGGGCAGAAAAATTCGACCAGATTGCCGGCTTTCAGAATTTTTTGATCATGCCCCTGACTTTTTTGGCGGGCGTGTTCTACTCCGTGCAATCCCTGCCCGGCATTTGGCGCCAACTGTCGATGATCAACCCCTTCTTTTACACCGTCGATGGCTTCCGCTATGGGTTTTTTGGCGATACCGACGTGTCGATCTGGATTTGCTTGGCAGTGGCTTGTGCCTTTTTCTTACTGAGCTCGGCGGCGGCCTGGCGACTGCTCGAGCGTGGCTACAAATTACGGCCCTGAGATGGGCTCACAGGCGCGATCTTTTCGGGTACACTAGAACCATGATGCAAGCAGATACCATCCGTTCTCTCATCGAGGCTGGTCTTCCGGGCGCTCGGGTACAGGTTTTTGGCGATGACGGCGCGCATTTCGAGGCGGTGGTCGTCGCCGAACAATTCCGCGGTCAATCCCTTGTCAAGCGCCATCAGCAAGTCTATGCCTGCCTGGGCGAGCGCATGCGCGAGGAGATCCATGCCCTGCAACTGCGCACCCTGAGCCCCGACGAAGTCAAGGCATAATCCACTCTCCCCCATTTACGAGGTAGGTACCATGGCCGATATTCAAGACATCATTCGCGAACAGGTGCAGAAGCACCCCATCACCCTCTACATGAAAGGCAATCCGCGGGCACCACAGTGCGGCTTTTCGGCACGGGCGGTACAGCTGTTGCAACAGGCGGGGGTGAAGGAGCTCTTTACCGTCGACGTGCTGGCTGATCCGCAAATTCGCGACGGCATCAAGAAATTTTCCAACTGGCCGACCATTCCGCAGTTGTATATCGGCGGCGAATTCATTGGCGGTGCCGACATCATGGCCGACCTGTATCAGCAGGGCGAGCTGCAGAGCCTGGTGGCCAAGGCACAGGGCTGATTCCTTCCAGTGGATAAGCTGCTCCTGCGTGGTAATGGTCCCCTGCGCGGCGAGCTGCGAATTTCCGGGGCCAAGAATGCGGCCTTGCCTTGTCTCGCCGCCACGTTACTTGCGCAAGAACCCGTCACCTTGCGTAACGTGCCGCACCTGCGCGACGTTACTACCACCCTCGAGCTGCTGAGCTGCCTGGGGGCGCGGGTGATGGTGGACGAGCAGCTCGGGGTAGAGATCGACCCTCGCAGTGTGCACTCTCTGGTTGCCCCCTACGAGTTGGTCAAGACCATGCGCGCCTCCATCCTCGTACTGGGGCCGCTGCTGGCTCGGCATGGCGCGGCGGAGGTCAGCCTGCCCGGTGGCTGCGCCATCGGCAGTCGGCCAGTGAATGTGCATCTCACCGGGCTCGAGGCCCTGGGTGCTGAAATCCGCTTGGAAGACGGCTTCGTCAAGGCCAAGGCGGCGCGTTTGCGCGGCGCCTCCATTGTCATGGAGATGGTTTCCGTGACCGGGACCGAAAATCTGCTCATGGCCGCCACCCTCGCCAAGGGACACACCCGCATCGAGAACGCCGCACGCGAGCCCGAGGTGGTCGACTTGGCGCGCCTGCTCAATGCCATGGGTGCGCGCATCAGCGGTGCCGGTACTTCGGTCATCGAAATCGAGGGGGTCGATGCCCTGCATGGCTGCGAGCACCAGATACTCCCCGACCGCATCGAAACCGGCACCTACCTGGTCGCCGCGGCGATGACCGGTGGTGACGTCTTTTTACGCCGCACCGACCCCCGCCTTCTCGACGCCGTCCTCACCAAGCTGCGCGAGGCGGGTGCCGAAATTAGCGAGGACGGCGACGGCATCCGCCTGCGCATGGATCGGCGACCGCAGGCGGTGGACGTGCGTACGGCGCCTTACCCGGCCTTTCCCACCGACATGCAGGCGCAATTCATGGCCCTCGACTGCATTGCCGAGGGCAGCGCCATGATCAGCGAAACCATCTTCGAAAACCGCTTTATGCACGTTTCCGAACTGCAGCGCCTGGGGGCGCGGATCGACAGCGACGGCAAGACCGCCGTGGTGCGCGGCGTGCCCCGCCTGCAAGGGGCACCGGTCATGGCCACCGATTTGCGCGCCTCGGCCTGCCTGGTCTTGGCCGGCTTGGTGGCCGAGGGCGAAACGCTCATCGATCGCATCTACCATCTCGACCGTGGCTACGAAGTCATCGAGGAAAAATTGGGCGCCCTGGGCGCGGACATCCGACGCATTCGCAATCAGAGTGGAAAAGTGGCATGAACGAGAGCTTGACCATCGCCCTCTCCAAGGGGCGTATCCTGGAAGAAAGCATTCCCCTCTTTGCCGCCGCCGGCATCGAATTGGCCGAGGACCCCGAGAAATCGCGCAAGTTGATCCTGCCGAGTACCGATCCGCAGGTGCGGTTTTTGGTCATCCGCGCCAGCGACGTGCCCACCTATGTGAGTTGGGGTGCCGCCGATGTTGGTGTTGCTGGCAAGGATGTGCTCCTCGAACAGGAAAATCTCGCCCTCTACGAGCCCCTGGATCTGCGCATTGGCGTTTGCCGCATGTCGGTAGCCGAACCCGCCGCCCTCGCTGCCAACGACCGTCTGGAGAGCTGGGAGCGCGTCCGCATTGCGACCAAATATCCGCGCATCACCAAGCGCTTCTTCCAGGCGCGCGGCATCCAAACGGAAATCATCAAACTCTACGGTAGCATGGAACTCGCGCCCCTGGTGGGCTTGGCAGACCGCATCGTCGATTTGGTTTCCAGCGGACGCACCCTGCGCGAGAATGGCTTGGTCGAAGTCGAGGAGATCATGCCCATTTCCAGTCGGCTGGTGGTCAACCCGGCGGCCATGAAGCGGAAAGGTCGCGCCATCGAAAATCTGATTCGCAAACTGGAGGCGCAGCTAGAGCCATGAAACGTCTCGATACTCGGCAAGCCGATTTTACCGCCGCCTTTGCGGCCCTGCATGGCTGGGAGGCCAGTGGCGACCATAGCGTCGAGGAGCGGGTGCGGGAGATACTGCAAGCCGTGCGTCAGCATGGCGATGCCGCCCTGCTCGACTATACCGCGCGCTTCGATCGTCTGCGCTTGGCCGATGCCAGCGCCTTGGAAATCTCCCTCGACGACTGCCACGCGGCACTGGAAGCCTTGCCGGCGAGCGGCCGAGCAGCACTGGAAGCCGCGGCCGAGCGTATTCGTAGCTACCATCAACAGCAGCGCAGCGAAAGCTGGGAAATTACCGATGCTGCCGGTAATCGCCTCGGGCAGCGGATTTTGCCTCTACGTCGGGTGGGCATCTATGTGCCGGGCGGGAAGGCGGCTTACCCCAGTTCGGTGCTGATGAATGCCCTGCCAGCCAAGGTGGCGGGGGTGGAAGAAATCATCATGACCGTGCCTACCCCAGACGGAGAGATCAATCCCTGGGTGCTGGCGGCGGCAGCGGTGGCCGGGGTGCAGCGGGTCTTTCGCATCGGTGGGGCGCAGGCGGTTGCCGCCCTGGCCTACGGTACCGCGGCGGTGCCGGCAGTGGACAAGATCGTCGGGCCGGGAAATATCTATGTCGCCACTGCCAAGCGTATGGTCTTTGGCAAGGTCGGCATCGACATGATCGCCGGGCCAAGCGAGATTCTCGTCCTCAGCGATGGATCGGCACCGGCAGAATGGCTGGCCTGGGACCTGCTCTCCCAAGCGGAGCACGACGAAATCGCCCAGAGCATCTTCATTACCTGGGATGCGGCCCACCTCGAAGCCGTCGCTGCCGCCGTCGAACAGGCCCTGACGGAACTCGACCGCGCCCCCATCGCCCGTCAAAGCTGGGGCAATCGCGGCGCCTTGATCCTCGCTCGCGATGCTGCCGAGGCCTGTGCCCTGGCCAATCAGGTGGCACCGGAACACCTCGAGCTAGCCGTGCAGGAACCCCGCACCCTGCTACCGCAGATCGAAAATGCCGGCGCCATCTTTCTCGGTATCCATACTTGCGAGGCCCTCGGCGACTACGTCGCTGGCCCCAATCATGTGCTACCCACCGGCGGCAGCGCCCGCTTTTCCTCGCCCCTGGGCGTCTATGACTTCGTCAAGCGCAGTAGCCTGATCGAGGCTAGCGCTGCCGGCGCGCAAGAACTCGGACGTCTGGCCGAAACCCTGGCCACCGCCGAGGGTCTCAGCGCCCATGCCCGCTCGGCAGCCGCCCGCTGCAAGGACTCCCGGTGAGCGAACCGTCCCTGCAAGAACGCTTGCTGCGCCCGACGGTGCTCGCCAGCCGCGCCTATGCCGTGGCCCCCAGTGATGGATTCATCAAGCTCGATGCCATGGAGAATCCCTAT
>NZ_JAVRKK010000008.1:0-48658 GCF_031962545.1 Candidatus Igneacidithiobacillus taiwanensis | reverse complement strand
TATGCCGACCCCGGAGTGGCGCCATTACAGCGACCCTGAGATGGCGCCATTATGCCGACCCTAAAATGGCGCCATATTGGTGGCCGTTGACAACAGGCACGGCTCGATCTGGAGAGCCACGCCGGGCGTGTTGTCGTTCGGCCCGTGACGATCACCTTGCCAGAAAAGCCCGATTTTAAGAGCGTGCCTAAACCGGTGCGTGACAAGGTGAGCTGGGACGGCAAGCTCAACCGGCTAACCATCACCGCCCCGTTGACCGAGGACGAGACCGAGGCACTCAAGGCCTCGGTCACTTCCGAAACTGCAGCAGCGACGATTGTGCAAGCTGCCGAAATCAGTCGCACCACGGCGATCGAGTTCTTCCAGACTCCAGCCGAGCAGGGTGAGCGCCTTTGCGTGCCGCAGCTGGCCTTGCGCGTGCAAGGCGAGTTGCAGCTGTTCGACGACCCGGAGGTGCTCGATTACCCTTGGGAGCTGTCGAGCTACGATGCTGCGCCAACGGATGCGGAACTTGCCGCACTGGGCGCGGCGCTAAAAGTGTCGGAAGGCGGTGAGATCGACATCGATGACGGCGGCCGCGTCATCTCGCGCTTTCTGCCTGAATTGCAGCGTGACCTGGGCCTCGTTTATCAACCCGAACACTGGGATCAGGTACGCCTTGCCACCTGGCTGTGCCGCAACCTGCCCGAACCATCGCTGACCCATACCAGCAAGCAGGCCTTTGTCGCCGCCTGGCTCACCGATCTACTGCACCGGGATGGATTCACGCTGGCACGCGCCAACCTGCAGAAGTTCCTGATCCGCAATCTGCTCGAGGCGCGCATTCGCGAACTGCGCAAGCAGGCCGTTGGCAAGGCATTCCAGCAAGTTCTATTTGGTGACGATGCGGCCACGCGTGTGGCGGTGACGGATCAATTCACCTTTGAGTTTCATGCCCAGGCCTACGCGCCCAGCCGTGACTACGACGGGCGCTTTGGGCATTTCGATTTCCGCAGGCACTTCCATGGGCGCATCGGCGACTTCGACAGCAAGGAGGAATTCGAGTGTGCCTGCCAGTTGGATATTTGGGCGCAACGGGGCCGTATCCAGTTCTGGGTGCGCAACCTGGTGCGGCGTGAAGGCAGTTCATTCTTCTTGCAGAAAGCCGATGGCCGCTTCTATCCAGACTTCCTCTGCCAGTTGCCAGGGACGGCAGGCCGGCTGGGGCCGATTCTCGCGGTGGAATACAAAGGCGCGGATCGCTGGAACGGGGCTGAAGATGATCGCCTGATCGGGGACCTGTGGGCCAACCTGTCGGGGGGCCGTTGCCGATTCGTGATGGTCAAGGACAAGCGGTGGGATTGGATCGAGGCGAAGCTTTGATGGCCGAAACATACTGGTTCGTTGGTGCAAGCTACGATCGCACCCACGATCAAACACCACGATTTCTTGCCGAGGGCATTTGGGAAAACGGATACGACGAGTCGCCACTCACCGGCGCGGGCGCCCATCGTGCACCATCCCTACTATTCCCGATGGAGGCCGTATTCGAGGCCTTCGTTGCCAAGCACCTTGCCCGTCAGCTCGGGCAAAAGGTTGGCTGGGGCGTTGGCGATGATTTCGATCATTTTTGGGCGAAAGCGGGTCTGCCAATGGATGGGTAAACATGGGCCCTTGGACCGATAACGTCTTCCGTCGCTGAATGCATCCGGCCGCCGGCTTCCCAACGGCGAGGGAGAAAAAACCGGGAGTCGCACATAGCTCTTTGCTTGCGGATGGCAAGCGGCCAACACCGGTCCTCAGGCGTAACACATTGGAGGTATTTTCGCTGCTAGTGCAGAGCCTTGCCGGCAGCAAAAAGGGCCGCAACTTCGCTGGCATCGAGGCGGTATACGGTCTGGCAATATTCACAGGTGACCTGGATGCTGCCTTCGGTGGCCAAGGTCTCCTCTACCTCGGTCTCGCCCAGGGCAATGAGCATCCGCTCCACCCGCTCACGCGAGCAACTACATTGGAATTGCAAGGGCTCCGGGGCACGCAAGCGTACCCCGACGTTTGGGAAGATCTCGGGCAAAAATTGCTCCGGCTGCGCCAGCAACAAAGAGCGATCCGATCCCACCGCCAAAAAGCCGGTGGCGGTATTCCACTCTTCGGTGGTGAGCACTCCGGGCAAGCGCTGCAAAAAATATCCTCCGGCAATTCCCTGTTCGGCATCTACCATTAGGCGAAAGTAGGCCGGCGCCTGCACCGATTCCAAAAAGTAGGCCTCGAGGGATTGGGTCAACGTTTGCCGCAGTTGAATCAAGCCTTGGTAACGGTCCCGATCCAAGCCCATGTCTACGGTTAGCGCCAAGAGTGCCTCGGGCAGGGTTGCGAGATCGACGCTTTCGTCGTCGCCACGCCAACGCGCGTAGGCGCGCATGCCGCCACCGGTGAGGAATTCCGCCACCAACAGCTGAAGATTTCCCCCACTCTGCGCTTGCAGGATGAGACGCTCAAAATGCTTTTGCGTGCTGGAAAGCAGCGCCAGCCCGACCATAATTTCGCCGAGAAGCTGGCGCACACTGTGGGGAAGCTGCACGTCGCGCAGCACGCGCTGGAATACGCCGTCCACCCGGCAACGCGCACCTCGCAGGGGCAGGCTCTCCCAGTAAAAGCTCTGCACGAAATCACTCGAGTTTGTATCGCTCATGCTGGCACCTCTCGCGCCATGAGGGGTTGCATGGCGTGTAACAGTTGCTTGAATAGACGCGGATCGCGCGCCTCTTGCTCGGCAAGAAGCTCCTTCATACGCTGCCGCTCGGTGGGATGACGAAAGCAGGCCGGGCAGTTTTCGATGATGATGGGTAGCCCCTGCCCTTCGGCGTAGGCGCGGGTCTGTCGTTCGCGACAGTACACCAGGGGCCGGATGACCCGCAGGTCGCCCTCGCGGACCCGGTAATGCGCCTTCATCGTACGCAATTCGCCGTTATAAAACATCGACATAAAAAAACTTTCGGCAAAGTCGTCGAGGTGCTGGCCGAGGGCTACGACGTTATACCCCTCGCGGCGGGCACATTGGTAGAGTACCCCGCGTCGCATTCGCGCGCAGAAACTGCAGTAGGACGGGCGGCCGAGATGTTTCTGCGCCCTGCCGAAAATATCCTGACGTTCCCAGAACCAGGGCAGGCCAAGACCGCGCACATGATCGCCGAGGGGTTCGGGCTCAAAATCCGGGCTTTGCGGATCGACCGTTGCCACCCCCAAAGAAAAAGACAATTTACTATGGCGCTGCATCTGCGCCAGCAGGGCAAGTAGGCTCAGGGAATCCTTGCCACCGGAGAGCGCCAGCAGGACCCGGTCTCCGGGCCGGATCATGCGATAGTCTTGGATGGCTTTGCCGACGCGTCGAGCAAGCAATCGGGGCACCGGCAGCCGGTGCTCCTCCCCCAACGTCCTCTCCACGCCCGCCTCAGGCTGGGGTAACACCGGCAAGCTCCAAGGCTGCGGACAATTCTTCTGGGGAAACGGTGGCAGCGCCCAACTTCCCGACCACAATGCCCGCTGCCCGGTTGCCCAACTCGACGGCACGGTCCAGCGGCCAGCCAGCAGCTACCGCGGTAGCAATGGTGGCAATGACGGTATCGCCGGCACCGGTAACGTCAAACACCTCGCGCGCCTGGGCGGGATGATGATGAATTCCATCGGCCAGGAAAAGCGTCATGCCCTCCTCGCCGCGAGTCACCAACAAGGCCTCCACTTGCCAAGCCTGGCGCTGCTGCTCCCCGAGTTGCCGGAACTCCTCCTCAGAACGCCAATTGCCGGCCGCAGCCTGAAATTCACCCTTGTTTGGGGTAATCAGGGTAGCGCCGCGGTAGCGGGTATAGTCGCGCCCCTTGGGGTCGACCAGTACCGGCAAACCCTGAGCGCGGGCGCACTGAATCCACGGCTGCGGATCGAGCAAAACCCCTTTACCGTAATCGGAAAGGAGTAGCGCCGCACAACCGTGCAAAAAATCGGCATCGGCAACAAAGAGCTCTGCCAGCCTGGCCTCCTCGGGCCGCTCTTCAAAGTCGAGACGCAAGAGTTGCTGCTGCTGCCCGATTACCCGCAGCTTGACGGTGGTGGGCAAGCCGTCGAGATGTCGGAAGCTCGTCTCCACTCTTGCTTGCTCCAGGAGTTGCGTCAGCGCATCGGCCGCCGCATCACGCCCCAAAAGGGCGCGCAAGCGGCAGTCTGCTCCGAGCGCCACGATGTTAAGGGCAACATTGGCAGCACCGCCGGGACGCTGCTCTTCCCGACCGACCTGCACCACCGGCACCGGTGCCTCGGGAGAAATTCGCTCCACCCGACCGAACCAATAGCGGTCGAGCATGACATCGCCAAGGACGGCTACCCGGGCCCGACGCAGGCGCTGCAAGGCTTCAGGGACGACCAATGGCACGGTAGCGGAGCCCTGCAGACCGCGGAAGGCGGGGTTCGTAGAGATTGCGGCCGTCGATGATCAGCGGATTGCGCAGCAAGTGGCGCAATTGCGCGAAATCGGGACTGCGAAAGATTTGCCACTCGGTACAAATGACCAAGGCGTCGGCCCCGGTACAGGCGTCGTAGGGGTCGGCACAAAGGCGTAGGTCGGTGGCGTTACCATAGATGCGGGCGGCCTCGTCCATGGCTACCGGATCAAAGGCCTGTATTGTCGCACCCCGCCGGCGCAGTCCATCGATGAGGGTACGGCTTGGCGCCTCGCGCATATCGTCGGTGTTGGGTTTGAAGGCTAGGCCCCAGATGGCAATGCATTTGCCGTCGAGATCTTCGCCAAGTTCCTCCACCAACTTGCGCTCAAGTACTCGCTTTTGCGCATTGTTGACAGTCTCGACGGCGCGAATGAGAGGCGCGTCAAAGCCCAACTCCCGCGCCGTATGCTCGAGAGCGCGCACGTCTTTGGGAAAACAGGAGCCGCCATACCCGCAACCCGGATAAATGAAATCAAAGCCGATGCGCGGATCGGAGCCAATGCCAATGCGTACCTTCTCGATATCGGCACCCAGTTTTTCTGCCAGGCCAGAGAGCTCGTTCATGAACGAAATCTTGGTGGCCAGTAAGACATTGGCGGCATATTTGGTCAATTCTGCCGAGGGCAGATCCATGAGAATCAGACGATCATGATTGCGGTTGAAGGGAGCATACAGATCGCGCATACGTTGCGCAGCATTTTCGTTATCCGTGCCAACAATGATGCGGTCGGGCTTCATGAAGTCGCCAACCGCCGCCCCCTCTTTCAGAAATTCGGGGTTGGACACCACGGCGAAATCACAACGCACCCCACGGCGGTCGAGCTCCGCCTGAATCGTGGCACGTACCTTTTGCGCCGTCCCCACTGGCACTGTCGATTTATTGACGATAATGCGCGGTTCCTGCAAATGTTTGCCAATATCCGCCGCTACTCCAAGCACGTAGCGCAAGTCGGCCGAGCCATCCTCGTCTGGAGGCGTCCCTACCGCAATGAAAAGAAATTCACCGTGGGCCACGCCCTCGGCAATGTCGGTACTAAAGCGCAAGCGTCCGCCAGCAATACCGCTACGCACGATTTCCGGCAAATCCGGCTCATGAATGGGAATTTCACCCGCGCGCAAGCGCTCGACCTTGGCGGCATCGACATCGATGCAGAGCACCTGATTGCCTACCTGCGCCAGGCAGGCACCCGACACCAATCCCACATAACCGGTGCCGATGATGGTCACCCGCATGATTCACCCTCCAAATTGGCACCGGCCTCTTCTTCGATGACGACGGTGGCAACAGCAAATTGTGCCTCATCGCTCAGGCTGAGCCAAAGCCGCGGCCGCCGCGCGCACTTTGCCAACTGTTGCTGGGCCGCACCCGAAAGGTGCAGAGAGGGGCGTCCCAAGGCATCGTGGCCCACCTGAATGTCGCCCCAGCAGATGCCATTGCGGAGGCCCGTTCCCAAGGCTTTCACGGTGGCCTCTTTGGCGGCAAAACGCCGCGCCAAAAAGGCCGCTCCTTGGCTTTGCGGAAACTCCTCGCGCTCCTGCTCGCCGAGGATGCGCAGCAACAGCCTGTCTTCCCAGCGATTGAGCAGGCCCGCCATGCGTTCTACCGATACCAGGTCGGTACCCAGGCCAACAATCACCGGCGTGCCTGTTCCATGATCCGTTTCATTTCCCGCACGGCATTTTCCAACCCAACAAAGACCGCGTGGGCAATGATGGCGTGACCAATGTTCAACTCGGCAATTTCGGGAATGGCAGCCACCGCCGCCACATTGGTGTAATCCAGACCATGCCCGGCATTGACCTGCAGCCCCAGGTCATGTGCCTGCTGCGCCGCCTTCTGCAATAACGCCAACTGCGCCTGCGCCTCTTGCCGACTCGATGCGTTGGCATAGCTACCCGTGTGCAGCTCGATGGCCGGAGCGCCAACGGCGCAGGCGGCCTCGATCTGTTTGGGGTCAGGATCGATGAAGAGCGAAACCCGCACCCCCGCGGCACCCAAGCGCTGGGTTGCCTCGGTAATGCGTTGCTGCTGTCCGAGCACATCCAAACCACCCTCGGTGGTCAGCTCGGCACGACGCTCGGGAACCAAACAGCAGTCACTGGGCCGTAAGCGCTCGGCAATGGTAAGAACGTCCTCATTGACCGCCATTTCCAGGTTGAGACGAGTGCGGAGAACCTGCCGTAGCAAGGTTACGTCGCGCTCCTGAATATGCCGCCGGTCCTCCCGCAAATGCGCAGTAATGGCATCTGCCCCGGCGCGCTCGGCCACGAAAGCAGCCTCCAAAGGATCCGGATACAGGGTACCGCGCGCCTGGCGCAGGGTAGCAACGTGGTCGATATTGACTCCCAAGGCTATCATCGAGCCTGCATCTCCTCTCCAGTTTTCCGCTTCCGATCTCGGCGCAAGTATGCCGCAAGAAGACGGCGACTCTCCAGTGGCCGCCCTGCCAACAGTTGATCCAGCTCTGCGGCAAGATAGGCACGCAGCTCCCCAGCGAGCCCGCGCGGTGGCGGCGCTTGCATCGCTCCCGCGAGCCAGACGCGGGCAGCCGCAGACAGAGGCGTAGCGCCCGATCGCCGATGGGCAGCGCAGAACAGGCCAGAACCCGGCTGCGCGTACCCTTCGTCTAATGCGCAACCGCACGCCGCGCAACACTGCAAATCGGCTGCCCAGCCCAAAATCTCCAACAAACGCCGCTCAAAACGACGCAAGCGCCAGTACGCCTCGGGCTCCGCGGCAAGGGCCTGCAGGGTATCCTCCATCTCGGCAAAGAGCATCGGCTGCGGATCACCGCGCTCGGTCAGGCGCAAGAGCAGTTCATTCACGTAAAACAGGAGCAAGGCCGGCACGGGCTGCAAGGTAAGAGAACAAGGAATCTCCTCGGCACCCTGGAGCACCGGCAACTCCCCTCTCCCTGCCCAGCGCAACCAGTAGGGGCGCCCCGCTTCGAGACGTCCGCGGCGCCGCTGCCCACGCGCCAACACCCCAAGGCGGCCGTGCTCCTCGCTAAAAACCTCAAGAATCAAACCGCCGTCGCCAAAAGGATGATGATGGAGGATCCAGGCCCGCTCGCCGCGATTACGCTCCATAACCCATTTCGCGTAGCAATCCGGGGTGGCGATCCCAGTCCTCGCGTTCTTTCACCCAGAGTCCCAGCCAAACCCGCGTGCCCGTCTGCTGGGAAATGCTCTCTCGCGCCCGAGTGCCGATCCGCTTTAGTCGCTGCCCCTTTTCTCCCAGCAAAATTGCCTTTTGCCCAGCCTTGCGACAATAAATGGTGGCCTCGATTTCATGACCGCCGTCGGGCGCAATATGGTACTTTTCGATGGCCACGGCGGTTTCGTAGGGAAGTTCCGCACTCAATTGCCGAAACAGCTGCTCCCGCACCGCCTCGGCAGCAAGAAAACGCATCTGGCGATCGGTAACTTCGTCGGCAGAAAAAAGCGCTGGCCCCTCGGGCAGGCGCGGCAAGAGAACATCGGCAAGATGCTCCACGTCATCCCGACGCCGCGCACAAAGGGGAATGATTTCTGCAAAAGATGCCCGTTTTGCCAGCTCCTGCAGGTAGGGCAACAGGCGCTCCTTGTTGCCAACGCGATCGATTTTGTTGACGACGGCAAAGAGAGGCAGCTCGCGTTGCTGCAGCCAGCGCAAGGCCTCGGCGTCGCCCGGCGTCCATACCGACGCTTCGACCACCAGTACGCCGATATCGGCGGCATCGAGGGCGGAGCGAGTGGCGCGCAGAATATGGCGATTGAGGCGACGATGCCCCTGGTGCACCCCTGGCGTATCGAGGAAAAGGATTTGCCCCGCAGGACGAGTGTAAATACCAAGAATCTGGTCGCGGGTAGTCTGCGGCCGCGGTGCCGTAATACTGATTTTTTGGCCAATCAGATGATTGAGCAGGGTAGATTTACCGACGTTGGGTCGCCCAATCAGGGCGACACTGCCGCAGCGATGCGCGGTCGCTGACTCCTCAGCCGACATGACGCTGACCGCCCAAGCGGCTCTGCAGTTGCGCCAGCATCAACTGCGCTGCCCCCTGTTCCGCCTTGCGGCGACTGCTGTCCTCGGCCTCCGTTGCCGGCATCCCCTCCACACTACAACGAGCAACGAAGCGTCGCTCGTGCGCCTGCCCTTTCTCTTCGACGAGTTCATAGCTGGGCAGGGCCCGCCCCTTCCCCTGCAAAAATTCTTGCAGACGGGTTTTGGGATCGCGCAATTCCTCCGCACCCAAGGTATCGGTAATCAAAGGCACGATCAGATGGTCGACTATCGTCTCGACCGCCGTCATGCCACCGTCCAGGTAGGCAGCACCGATGATGGCCTCTACCGCATCGGCGCGGATCGAGGCACGCCGAGCTCCGCCGCTACGTAGTTCGCCGGCGCCAAGAATGAGGGCATCGGCCACGGCAATCGCCTCCGCAACTTGCGCCAGGGTTTCCTCCCGCACCAGCCGCGCCCGCATCCGCGACAAATCACCCTCACTACCTCGGGGAAAGCGGCTGTACAAACGCGCGGCAACCACAAAATTGAGAGCGGCGTCGCCCAAAAACTCCAAACGCTCATTGTGGAGGGCAGCGGCACTACGATGGGTGAGGGCCTGACGCAATAAACTCAGGTCCTGAAAGTGATAGGCAATACGATCTTGCAGATGGTCGAAGGCGTTCATAGGCATAGTATACCCTCGCCGCCAAAAGAGAGGAATAAATCCTTAACTGTGGGTATGGAAGTGGATCAACAGACTGGTATTACCAATCAACGGCACGACCCGTTGATAGTCGACGACGATCTGCACCGGTGCATCGCCCTCTTTGACAATACGAATATCTTCGGACTTGATCTTAATCATGGCGACGTGGAGGCGATCCTGCAGGTCGTTGATGATCTGCTCATCGGACTCGCCAGCGCGAATGTGACGGGCCTGATCCTGAAGAATGTTTTGCAGGGACAAATTATCGTAATAGGCAGGCCCAATCTTCACGATCAGACCCACAACCACTGCCAAAACCACGATCCAAAAAATGGCGCCAATGAGGCCTATGCCAGCCTGACGACCTTGCGCACGCACCATCTCCTACCCCGAGTAAACACTGCTGGTTTTACTAATTAGAGGATAAACGTCAATCTGCAAGTTTTTCATCGGCCGCAAAATCTCAGTTATTGGCACCGTCGAGGGCACGACCAATCTGATGCCAGCGCACAGACCACGTCTCAGCATCCCAAGAGAACCAAATGAACAAGGCCTTGCCGACGATGTTACGTCGCGGCACACAACCCCAGAAGCGGCTGTCATCACTGTTGTCGCGATCATCCCCCATCATGAAATAACAATCCGGCGGCACTTTGTAGGGACCAAAGTCCATGTGCGCCTCGGGAGTATTGAATTCGATGATATGAAAGGTGTGGCCACCAATGGTTTGCGCATATTCCTTGGTGGGGATGACCATACCGCTCTCCCCCTGACCCTCGGGACGGTAATTGAAGGTGCCAAGATAGGTTTTGGGAATCAATTTACCGTTGATGTAGAGATCATTGCCTTTCACCTCGATGGTGTCACCAGGCAGACCAATTACCCGTTTGATGTAGTCGATGCGAGGATTCTTCGGAAAGCGAAAGACCATGATGTCTCCCGCCTGCACCGGATTGCCCTGGGTCAGCTCCGTATGAATCAACGGCAGGCGCAGGCCCCAGGTAAATTTATTTACCAACAAAAAATCGCCGACGCGGATGGTGGGCAGCATGGAACCCGAGGGTACCTGAAAGGGCTCAAAAAGAAAGGCGCGAATCAGAAACACCACCAGCAGTACAGGAAAGAAACTACGGGCATAGTCGATAAGCACGGGCACACGCTCGTCGACAGCACGGCGGCGACGTAAAAAGAATTGGTCGATAAACCAGATCAAACCGGTCACCACCACCGCCAAAAATAACCCGAGAGTAAAATCCATGCCCTGTTCTCCGTCGGTACGCGCTTAGTTGCGCTTGTCGCTCTGTAAAATAGCCAAGAAGGCTTCCTGGGGAATCTCCACGCGGCCCACCTGCTTCATTCGCTTTTTGCCTTCCTTTTGTTTTTCGAGGAGCTTACGCTTGCGGGTAATATCCCCACCGTAACACTTGGCGAGCACGTCCTTGCGCATGGCCTTGACCGTTTCGCGCGCGATGATCTTGGCACCAATGGCAGCCTGAATGGCCACCTCGAACATCTGCCGCGGAATGAGATCTTTCAAACGCCCCGCCAATTCCCGGCCACGCCGCTCGGAAAAATCTCGGTGCACGATCCACGACAGCGCATCAAGTTTTTCGCCATTGATGAGAATGTCCATCTTTACCAAGGGTCCCGCTTGGAAGCGAGAAAACTCATAATCCATCGACGCATAGCCGCGGCTCACCGATTTGAGCCGATCAAAAAAGTCGAGCACCACCTCGTTGAGGGGCAGCTCGTAGGTTACCATTACTTGGCCGCCAGTGAATTGCATGTTTACCTGCCGGCCGCGACGCTCTTCACAGAGGGTGATCACCTGCCCCAAATACTTTTCCGGCACCAGGATATTGGCGCGAATCATCGGCTCGCGAATTTCCCGAATCCGATTGACTGGCGGCAAATCTGCTGGATTGGAAAGGTGCACAATCTCGCCATCGGTGGTCTCGATCTCATACACCACTGTTGGCGCCGTACTCAGTAATTCGAGCTGATATTCCCGCTCCAGGCGCTCCTGGATGATTTCCATGTGCAGTAGGCCAAGAAAACCACAACGAAAACCAAAGCCCAGGGCTTGCGAGACCTCCGGCTCAAATTGCAGGGCTGCATCATTGAGACGCAGCTTTTGCAAGGCTTCGCGAAAGCGTTCGTAATCCGACGAATCGATCGGATACAGGCCCGTAAAGACCTGCGCCTGCACTTCGCGAAAACCCGGTAGCGCCGCGCTGGCGGGCTTGGCGGCATCGGTGAGGGTATCGCCCACTCGCGCCCCCTCGATGCTGCGGATGCCGGCAATCACAAAACCCACGGTTCCCGTCTCCAAAGCTGGCACCATGAGTGCTTTGGGGGTAAAAACACCCGTCTTTTCGACGGTGTATTCTTTGCCACCGGCCATGGTCCGAATACGCTGGCCGCTGCGCAGGTTGCCATTTACCACGCGCACCAGCACTACCGTACCGACGTAGTTGTCAAACCAAGAGTCGATGATCAGGGCTTGTAGGGGTGCTTGCGGATCACCTCGAGGCGCGGGGATATCGTGCACCACCTGTTCGAGAATTTCGCGAATACCGATGCCTTCCTTGGCACTAGCAAGGATGGCATTGGCGGCGGGCAACCCAATGATTTCCTCGATTTCACGCTTGACCCGCTCTGGATCTGCCGCCGGCAGGTCCACTTTGTTGAGCACCGGAATGATCTCGAGGTCGTGCTCCATAGCGGTATAGCAATTGGCCACACTCTGCGCTTCCACCCCTTGCGAGGCATCGACCACCAGCAGGGCCCCTTCGCAAGCGGCGAGAGAGCGGCTGACCTCGTAGGAAAAATCCACGTGCCCCGGGGTGTCAATCAAATGAAAAACGTAATCTTGGCCGTCGTCGGCATGGTATTGCAGGCGTACGCTCTGGGCTTTGATGGTGATACCGCGCTCGCGCTCGATATCCATGCTGTCGAGTACCTGGCTTTCCATCTCGCGCTCTGTCAAGGCACCACAGAGCCGAATGAATTGGTCGGCGAGGGTAGACTTGCCATGATCGACATGGGCGATGATGGAAAAATTACGAATTCGCTCTTGCTCTGTGCTCATGCACCCAAATCTCAATACAAAAGGGGGGTGGCTCGATGCCAACCCCCCGGAAACCGCCAGAAATCAGCGGGGCAGGGAGAGAACCACGTAGAAGTTCCCTTCGCGACGATGGATGAGTACCGGAATCGGCTGCCCAGCCGGTAAAGAGGATACCAACTTCTGCAATTGTGCGACGTTGTCGATGGGCTGCTGCGCCACCTGGAGAATGACGTCGCCGGGCCGAATTCCGGCCATTGCCGCCGGACCGTTGGCAACCCCAAGTACCAGAACGCCCGAGGAGACATCGAGCTGTTTGCGCGCTGCTGCGCTCAAGGGGCCAACCTGAATTCTCATCCGCGCCACACTGCCCTTCTGCTCCGGTGCCTCGCTTTCTTGGGCGGGGCCACCCTGATCGTCGGCGCTGGAGGGCAAACTTTCGACGGTAACAGGAATCGTCATCGACTTACCGTTGCGGATGATTCCCACCTTGGCCTGAAAGCCAGCCGGCAAACCACCTACCAGGGGCGGCAGCTGCGCCGAGTTGTAGATCGGCTGCCCGTCAAAGGACACGATGACATCGCCCGGCTTGAGACCGGCCTTGGCGGCGGGACCATCCGGCTCCACCTGAGATACCAGGGCCCCGATCGGCTCCTTCATGTGGAAAGAGCGCGCCAAGTCCATGCTGACGTTCTGCACCATCACCCCTAGCCAACCGAAATGTACCTTCTGGTGCAGTTTGAGCTGCTTGACGGCGTCCATGGCAACATTGATGGGAATGGAAAACGACAAGCCCATATACCCGCCGCTGTTGGTGTAGATCTGGTCGTTAATGCCCACGACCTGGCCCTTCATATTGAACAGCGGACCGCCCGAATTACCGGGATTGATGGGCACGTCGGTCTGAATGAAGGGAATGTAGGGATCGTCTGGCAACGGCCTTGAGGTGGCGCTGACCACCCCCTGGGTGACACTATTCTCAAACCCAAAGGGAGCACCCACCGCCAGTACCCACTGCCCGACCTGCAGGCGGGAGGAATCGCCGAGCTGCACCGTCGGCAGGTTCTGGGCGTCGATCTTGAGCAGTGCCACGTCGATGCGGTTGGAGAGACCAACGAGTTTCGCCTGATATTGTTGGTGATTGGTCAGGCTGACGATGATTTTCTGCGCTCCCCGCACCACATGGGCGGCGGTAACGATATAACCATCTGGGCTGACGATGAAGCCCGAACCAAGAGACTGCACCTGATATTTCTGGGCTGGCCCTTCGTTGGGTCCCGCGAAGGGGCCAAAGAACTGTTGCAAAGGCGAATTAGGCGGGAAAGGCGATTGCGGCTCTTTTGCAACTTTGGTCTCGGTGGTACTGATGTTGACTACCGCCGGACCGAAGCGCTTGACGATTGGGGTAAAATCCGGAAGCGCAACCAAATTGGCCGTATCCGCCAGCGCCGGGATGGGCGAAATTGCCATGCCCGCCAACACCACACCCAAAGCGGCAACCGAGCGCCGCAACTGCCATTTATTCCCTTGCACAGAACCTCCAGTATGTCGGCACCCAAGCCGATTCTTATGGGTAAACCACTGCGCCACGCCAAGGCGCCCTGCCGTGGCTTTTCGATCGATGGCAGATTTGTCACCATCGATCAATGCGCTACAGAGGGTAGCGAGGAGAGTGGGGCTTGTCCAGAACCGGAACCATCAATGATGGTCAGCGGCATCCAAGCCGGCATAGATGCCTTCCTGCGCACGATAGTCGACCGGCAAGAGCCCCGCGGATGCGGAAGAAAACCAAACAATCTGCGCAGAAGAACCCGACAAGTAACGCTCCGGCGCTGGCCGCCAGATTCGCTGTATATCACGTTGTATGGTTAGATCGGCATGCAGCAGGGGCGCCGAAGAAGTCGTGAAACGTACTGGGCGCAGATGAAAATGCTCCGCTGCCGGCTGGGCGAGGGCTGCAGCCGAGACGACGGCTTGTTCCTTGGCCACGGGGCTCACGCTGTCCCGCCAGGGAGTAAACACGAACAGCGACACCGAAAGTAGCGACACGGCCGCCACGGAAGACCATCCCCACCAATGCGCAGCCCGCCGACCCCGAGGTAATGCGGGGACTTCGGCGGCAATGGCCGCTTGCACGCGATCGGCAAAGCCGGGGCTCGCGAGCACCGCACCCGTACCGCGGGCACGCAGCAAAAATGACACGCGATATTGTGCCTCCCAAACATCGCGCAGTGCTGTCTCCTGCTCCAGGCGGCTAGCCATTCGCCGCGCCGAGAGAGTGCTCAATTCGCCATCCATGAATGCCATCAAGGCCGATTTCGTTTCATCGTTCATGACTACTATGCTCCAACAAAGGCGCCAAGACCTTGGCAATCGCCTCACGCGCCCGAAAGATTCGAGAACGCACCGTCCCCACCGGGCAATCCATCACCTGGGCAATTTCGTCGTAGCTCAGGCCTTCCAACTCCCGCAGGCTGACCGCCTCGCGCAAATCCGCCGGCAAGGCCTTGAGCGCTGCGTCGATGTGCTGCGCAATCTCTTTGCTCAGCAAGATGCCCTCGGGGGTATCGTATTCCCTTAGTCCATCGGCACTATCGAATTGTTCCGCCTCATCGGTGTCGACATCGGCAATGCTGACCTTACGCCCCTGCGCAACGAGGTGATTTTTGGCGGTGTTGACCGCAATACGATAGAGCCAGGTGTAAAAAGCGCTGTCTCCGCGAAAATTGTGCAGAGCGCGATAGGCCTTCACAAAGGCCTCTTGCGCCACGTCCTCGGCCTCTTCGGGCTGGCGCACGTAACGGCTGATGAGAGCGACGACCTTATGCTGGTACTTGCGTACGAGCAAGTCGAAGGCACGCCGCTCACCTTTCTGTACCCGCTGCACGAGGAGAAGATCGGTCTGGGCGCCACCATCCGTATTGCTCTCGGTAGCCGTCCCTGACGGTTTACGCATTCGGTATTTCCTTTTGGAAAAATCTGCTGGCCCATGCAGCGGCAAAAGTTGGCGCGCCTTTCACCAGTGCATTCGTCATCGTATCATGAGCGGTCCATAGTCGCGCAACCGCAAGGGCAATTCCCTCCATGCTAGAGACCGATTTTTTGATCATTGGCGCCGGTAGCGCCGGCCTTGCCTGCGCCTTGGAGCTAGCCGCCTTGGGGCGGGTAACGGTGCTCAGCAAAGACGCACTGACCCTCTCGGCGAGCGATTGGGCGCAAGGCGGCATTGCCGCCGTATTGCCAGAGAGCGACGATAGTGTCGACCAGCATGTGGCAGATACTCTGCGCGCTGGCGCTGGGCTTTGCGAGCCCGTCGCCACGACCCAAATTTTGGCGCAGGCACCGGCAGCCATTGCGCGACTCCTCCATTGGGGGGTGCAGTTTGACCGGCAAGACGAGCACTGGCAGCTCACCCGCGAGGGAGGACATCAGGCCCGCCGCGTTCTGCATCGTGCCGACCGGACCGGACACAGCATCATCCAAGGACTGCTGCACTCGGCGCAGGCGGAACCGCGCATCCAGCTGCTGCCCCACACCCTCGTTGGCGCCCTGCAGGAGGATGACGGGCGCATTACTGGCGCCTGGCTACAGGCTTCTGGGCAAGACTCGTGGACCTTTCTTGCGGCGCGCGCCGTGATCTTGGCTAGCGGTGGTTTGGGGCAGGTGTACCGACACACCAGTAACCCCAGCGTGGCGACGGGGGATGGCATCGATCTCGCCTGGCGCGCCGGGGTCACCCTGCGCGACCTAGAGTTCGTGCAGTTTCACCCCACCACGCTCTACAGCCCGGGCGAACCCGCTTTTTTATTGAGCGAAGCCCTACGTGGGGAGGGCGCCTTGCTGCGCCTGCCCAATGGCGAACGCTTCATGCCCCGTCACGACGAGCGTGGCGAATTGGCACCCCGCGACGTGGTCAGCCGCGCCATCATTCGCGAAATGCAGGCCAAGCGGCTCGACCATGTTCTGCTCGATATCAGTCATGCGCCTGGACATCTGATCGAGCAGCACTTTCCCAACATCGCCCGGCACTGTCGAGAGCGGGGCTACGATCTCGGCCGCGGCCCGATTCCCGTGGTGCCGGCCGCCCACTATAGCTGTGGTGGGGTGTTGGTCGACGCGCAAGGAAGAACCGAACTGCCCGGGCTCTACGCCATTGGCGAGGTCGCCAGTACCGGTTTACACGGCGCCAATCGCTTGGCAAGCAATTCCCTGCTCGAGTGCGTCGTTGCGGCACACGCGGTGTATGCCGACCTGGCCGGTGCCAGCGCCCTCCCCGACCGCAGCGCGAAGCGCCCGCCGCAACCCGCCACGGCGCCCAGCGCAACCCAAGCACAACGGCCGGAGCGGATTCGCGAACTACAGGATTTGCTCTGGCAGGAGGTCGGCATTCTCCGTCAGCAGCAAGGTATGGAGCGTGCCCTTACCCAGCTGCGGGAGTGGGAGGCAGAGGGTCTGGATACCGCGTTGCCCGTAGGACGCACCGACCTGGAGTGGCGGAGCCTACTACGCTGCGCCCTATTGATTACCGAAGGGGCCTTGCGGCGCCACGAATCCCGTGGCTGTCATTTCGATCAAGATTTTCCGGAACTGGCGGAGCCGCCGCGGCATTTGCTGCAGCGTCGCGACTGGACGGCTCCCCGAGCCGCAGACGTCGGGCGTGGACCCGCCATCGACGCCAACGCGGATCTTCGGGCGGAAACCACGCCAGCGCCGTGATTCGCGCACCGTTTTCCGCCTGTAAACGTAACACGAGCAGACGATAGGCAAAGACGGCACCGGGTAGGATGGTGCCGCGCCAACGCGCACCAGAAAGGAGGCGCAACTCGTAGACATCGCCGCCACGATGCAGCAGCAGGCGCGGCCGCTGCCGCGGACAACGTAGGTAGGTCCAGGCGCCCGCAATCGCCAAGAGGATGAGGCCGACGCGCCAGTCTACCCAGATGGTCAGCAGACTACAGCATATTGCCACGTAGCAGGGCAAGGCATAGAGCAAGCGCTGCGCGCGTCGATTACCCAAACGCAGAGCCGGTAATGATTGGTCCAACTCGCCTCCTGCGCTATCATGAGCGACCTGCAACAACCCATTCTTGGAGACAAACCCCATGGCCGACATACACTACGCTCCCCTGACCGACAGTTTGGGAGCCCTGCATGTCCATGGCCCCGACGCCGACAAATTCTTGCAAAGCCAATTCTCCAACGACCTACTCTCCCTGCCAAGGGGCGCCGGGCAGTGGAGCAGTTACAGCACCGCCAAGGGACGGATGATTGCCAACTTCTTTCTGTGGCGCGGCGAGAACGGTTTGTTCCTCTTCCTCGCCCGCGACCTCGTCGAAGAGGTGGCGCAACGACTGCGCAAGTTCCGCATGATGGCCAAAGCCGAAATCGAAACCGTGGCAGCAGACGTATGGGGGCTCTGGGGTACTGGTCTCGATCCGGCTGGGCTTGCAGAGCATACCGGCATTGCCGCTCTTGCCCCCCTACCCTGGCCAGTACCGGCGGCACTTCTGCTCGTCAGCGACGCCGCCTCAGTCGGCGATACGTTAGCCAAACTCCCGGCAACGGCAACTACCGCCAATGACTGGTGGGTAGCAGCCATTCGTGCCGGCACCGGCTTCATCACCCGCGCCAGCAGCGAGCAGATCATCCCCCAGGAGCTGAATTTGGAGGTGCTGGGCGGTATCAATTTCAAAAAGGGCTGCTATCCGGGGCAGGAAATCGTCGCCCGCTCGCACTACTTAGGGGTGCTGAAACGGCAGTGCTATCTAGTAGTTGCAGATGTGCCCCTAGAGCCCGGGCAAGAAGTCTTTGCCCCGAGCATGGGAGAGCAGCCCGTGGGTATGGTCATCAATACCGCAACCGAAGGCAACGAGCATCTCGCCCTCGTTGTATTACGCGCGGCAAATGCCAGCGAGCCGCTGCACCTCGGTGGTGGCAATGGCGGCAACCTACGGATTGGCACCTTGCCCTACACCCTGCCCCTCGACGCCAAAGCCAAGGAGTAAGGCATGTGGGGGCTGGTTGCTGGCATCGTCAGCTACTTTCCCTTTGCCTGGTATGGCCATCGCTACCTCGACGAGCATGGCATGCCTCCCGGCTTTAGCCGCAAGTTACTGGTATTTTTGATTGCCAGCGTACTGTCGACGGCGGTCGGCTTTGGAGTGTCGCGCTTGAGCAGCAGCCCACAGCATGCCGCAGCGCAGGCGCAGTTGCAGCAAAAGACCAAGCAACTGCTGAGTAGCAGCCTACATTGCCTCAACGACCCCGCCCAGCCACAGTGTCAACAAAACAGCGCCGCCGCCATGCAGTTACTGCACGAGATAATAGACACGGAATTCGGCGGTAAGCAGAGCTGACTCACGCGTCAACAAGGGTGCCGCCAAACTGCGCGAAGCGGTGCAGCAGGCTGTCGGGACTTACCACCAGTTCTGCGTAGCTTCCCTCCTCCTGCACCTTTCCGGCTGCCAGCACATAGATACGGTCCATATCCTCCAGCCCCAAGAGGCGATGGGTGATGTAGATGACCGTGCGGTCCTGCATCAGGCTGCGCAGGTCCTGTAAGAATTTTGCCTCGGTTATGGCATCCAGTCCTTCGCTCGGCTCATCGAGGAGGAGGATGGGACTATCCTTGAGCACCGCCCGGGCAATGGCAATGCGCCGCGCTTGTCCACCCGAGAGATTCACACCGCCCTCGCCGACGATGTTATCGAGGCCGTGGGGCAATCCCGCCACGAAGTCCGCGAGCTGAGCCTGGCGCAGGGCCGCCCAGAGCTCGTCCTCTTCGGCATCGCCTTTGGCAAGCAAGAGATTATCGCGAATCGTGCTGTGAAAGAGATGACTGCGTTGCGACAGCACCGCAAAGTACCGGCGAAGCTGATCACTCGGATACTCGCGTAACTCCCGCCCGCCCAGCTGTGCGGAACCGGTCTGGTAGTCATAAAAACGCAGGAGTAGGTTGGCAATACTGCTCTTACCGGCCCCGGTAGCGCCAAGAATAGCCACCCGCTCTCCCTGGCGCACGCTCAAATCCAAGCCAGCCAGCGCATCCTGCCGCGCATCGGGATAGCGCAAATGCACACCCTGCAACTGGATATCAAAGCGCTGCGGCTCTGGTACCGGCGTTTCGGCATCAGCAAAGAGCGGCTGTCGGTCGGCAATCTCAAAGATGCGGCGCGCTGCCTCGCGCGTCTGCCCGAGAAACTGGAAGGCCAGCGGTAACGCCAGTACTGCCTCAAAGGCTGCCATGGTGCCCAAGGCAAACATCGGAAGCTCGGCGGGGGGCAAAGAGTGCCGTGCCACCATGGGAATTGCCAAGAGCAAAATGACCCAGAGGGTGAGGTTGGCCATAAAGCTCATACCAGCGGTACCAATACCGGCCACTCCTGCCAGTCGTCGCTGGCGCTCGAGCAAGGCCTCGTTTTCGTCAAGAAACCGCTCCTGGACACGGCCGGCGGCATTGGCGGTGAGAATTTCGCCCATTCCCTGCAGGGTGTCCACGATCTGCACCCGCATTTCTGCCTGGATTTGGGTAATTTCGCGGCTACTTTGCGCGCCCAAGCGCTCGCTGAGCAAGGGCAGCAGCAAGCCGGTAAGGGCGAGCAAAATTAGTAGCGCAAGCCCCACCGACCAAGCATAGAGGGCGAAAAACCCGGCCATGAGCAGGGTCGCAATGCCGGCCACCAAAAATGGCGTAAAGACGCGCAGGTAAAAATTATTGAGAGTATCGATATCGGCAACGATGCGAGAGAGAACGTCGCCCGAGCGATAGCCCTGCAGTCCCGCCGGTGCCAGCGGCTCCAGCCGGGTATAAAACCAGACTCGCAGTTCAGCAAGCAGCCGAAAGGTCGCTTCATGGGTAACAATGCGTTCGAGCCAGCGGGAAATTACCCGAGTAGTCGCAAAGCCGCGCACGCCCGCCGCCGGCAGGAAAAAATTGTATTGGTTTAGGGTCGCCCAACCACCCAGACCCGCCAGCGCAGCACTTGCCAAAAACCAGCCGGAAAGCGTCATCAGTCCAAAGTTGGAGAGCATAGTGAGCAAACTGAGTAGTGCCCCCCCCAGCATCCACCAGCGGTAGGGAGCAAAGAGACGCAGCAGGCGCCAGAGATCGCGGTTTTTATCCATGATGCCCCCGATAGGCATGTACGAGGCGCGCGTAGGCGCGGTTCTGGGCGAGCAGTGCTGCGGGGCTCCCCTGTTCCACCGCGCGACCGGCGTCGAGAACGACAATGCGCTCCGCCCGCTGCGCGGTGGCCAGACGGTGGGCGATGACGATCACCGTACGTCCCTGACGCAAACGCTCCAAAGAATCCAGAAAGAGAGACTCGCTCTCCATATCGAGATTGGCGGTGGCCTCGTCCATCAGCAAAAAGCGCGGATTTTTGAGAAAGGCGCGCGCCAAGGCCAAGCGCTGGATCTGCCCGCCTGAGAGACCTTGGCCAAGATCACCAATGCGGGTATCCCAGCCCTGAGGTAACTGCTCGATGAATTCGAGGGCATGGGCATCTCGTGCTGCCTGCCGCAGCTCGGCATCCGTCGCCGCGGGCTTGGCCAAGCGCAGATTGTCGGCAATGCTGCCATAAAAGAGCCGCGGATTCTGTGGAATCCATGCCAACTGGGCATGCCAGCTATCGCGATCGATTCTCGCCAGGTCTTCGCCGTCGATACGAATACTGCCGCTTTGCGGCTGCAGGAAGCCCAAGAGGGCATTGGCCACTGTGCTCTTACCCGCACCGCTGGCGCCAACGATGGCGGTGTAGCTTCCCGCCGGAAAGCTCGCAGAAAAACCAGCCAGGGCCTCAGCATCCTCGGGGGCGTAGCGAAAATGTAGATCGTTGATCTCGATGGCAGGTGCCGTCGTCGATGGCGGCAAGG
Source organism: Candidatus Igneacidithiobacillus taiwanensis (assembly GCF_031962545.1). Lineage (NCBI taxonomy): Bacteria > Pseudomonadati > Pseudomonadota > Acidithiobacillia > Acidithiobacillales > Acidithiobacillaceae > Igneacidithiobacillus > Candidatus Igneacidithiobacillus taiwanensis. Next base: position 27,551 of record NZ_JAVRKK010000008.1, on the reverse strand, counting down.
TCTTTTCCGCCGCCGAGCGCTCCGGTACCGGCATATCGAGGATGGCGAAGATGCGCTTGGCGGCCGCAATGGCGCTCATCCGCGCATGATAATGGGTAGACAACCCGCGTAGTGGGGCAAAATATTCCGGTGCCAACAGCAACACAAAGAAAGCGGCATAAAAATCGATAGAGGCATGCACTTGCAGCAAGCGTGCGCCAAGAGAGACCGCCACCAAGGCAATCGAAAGGCTGGCAAAGAATTCCAGCACCGCCGAGGTCAAAAAGGCGACACGCAGACCAGCCATGGTCGTGCGGCGATAGTTTTCGGAAATATGAGCAACGATCTCGATTTCGTCCTTGGCGCGACCAAAAATCTTGAGGGTCGTGAGCCCCTGCAGAACATCGAGAAAGTGCGCGCTCATCAGCAGGAGTTGCTGCCATTGCCGTTGATTGATGGCCTCCGCGGCATATCCAACGAGCACCATGAAAAACGGCACTAGGGGGCCACAAATCAACAAAATCAGACCACTGATCCAATCGACCGGAAAAACAAAGACGAGGATGGCCAAGGGCACCAGACTGACCAAGGCCATCTGTGGCAGGTAACGGGAAAAATAGGGCTCCAGGGCTTCGACGCCCTCGATCAGGGTACTGGCGACATCACCGGCACGTTCACCGGCCAAGGCCACCGGCCCAAGACGGAGTAGATGCTGGAGCATCTCCTGGCGCAACTGCGTTTTGATGCTGGCACTGGCTCGAAAGGCCACCAACTCCCCCGCCCAAGACAGCAAGGCGCGGAGCACAAAAAGACCGAGCAAGGCGCCGAGGAGTCCCGAAACCGCGGCAAGGCCCCAGCCCTTGAACGAAACATCGTTGACGATGTGGGCAAGGAGCCAGGCCTGCAAAATGACCAAAAGGCCAGCGAACACTCCCAAGCCGATGGCAAAGTAGAGCGCAGCTCGCGCCCCTTTGCCGGTTTTCACGAGTCGTTGATCTACGCGTTCCGCTTTCGCCACCGTCTCCGCCTTTTTGCTGCGATGATCGAGTATATCACAATACAGGCTTTACTGATGGACTAGCCCAAAAAGAGGGTGAGCACGCCGGTGTAGCCATAAATGCGGTCGTGGTAGATCTCGCCATTGGCAAAAAAGCCGACTAGGGGTATGGCACCAAGGACATCGGAGATCATCCGCAACTCCGCGGCCTGCGGGCCAAAGAGATTCTCTCCGCGCCCCAAACAAGAAACATAGAGCCCACCTCGGATCGACCGCCCGGCGGTCAGCTCGCGCAACTCGGTCAGCATGCGCTCCAGATCCTGCCGCGCACTCTCCGCATCGCGCTTACAAAACATCAGTTCCGCCCCGGGTTCGACATAATCGCCAATGGCCACCAGCCCGTTTTGTTCGTCCACACCAATGAGATTGCGTACCAAATAATCGCTACGGTCCGAGCCCGGTAGCGGTAGTGCCGCAAAGATAAAGCCCGAAGCGCGGCGCAGATCCCGCGCCAAAATCTCGCCGACCTCCTCGCGCAGGACCGCCAGGGCAGGACGGCGATCGAGGGTAGCGATGATATTGCGCTCGGCCTCTTGGATGTGGTGTACCGGCCCGATAGGGGTGCAGCCCTGACTCAAGCGGGTGCGCACCGCCACCGCATCCGACAAAGCCACACCACTCAGCCCACCACGGACTACGCGCCCGGCAATTTGTGCCCCCTGACTGCGGCTACTGCTAACCCCGCCAATCAGGAAACCGGTGCTGCAACGTCCTGCCAAATGCCGCACCTGTTCGGGCAAATCGGTACTTTGCGGGTCACCGTGTACAATGGCGAGGGCGGCCTGGCGTCCGTCGTCCAGGGTCAAAGCACCCTCGCCGTACGCATCCATACCCGCAAAGAGGCGGTACTCTGATTTTGCTAGATCGGTGAACAGCAGCGCCAAGGCCGGCTCATCGAGGTATTCCGCATTGGTGGCGGCAATACCAATGCCCACCGCACCCACCCAATCTGCCACTCCCGTACGTTCCTGAAGGGTGGTCAGGAGAAGCGGCAGCTCCGTTTCGAAAGCTTCGTTGACATAAACAAAGCCGAGCGTGCTCGGAAAGTCCTGCCAAGCACAGCTTGCCATCGCCTGATCGAGAGCATCCTGCCAATGCGCAGCAGCCGCATGGCCAAAGGGAAAGGGAGTAGGCATCCGTATCGTCCTGATGTTTGCGGCAGGCAAACCTGCCATGGTTTGGGCATTGTACGGAGACTGGCGCCGCGACGAAATGCCTAGCCCAGCTACCTAACCTCCATTATTCGTCGATCGGCAGGGGTGGTCTGCGGCGGTTTCCAGTGACTGCGGCGCGGCTTGTGTTGGTCTGCACAAATGCTGTGCAACGAATGACGATAGGCGCAGGCAGCCCGCAAGATGCAAATGGATGTCGACGCGAGCGGAAAGCTAGGGCGAGACGGTTCACTGCGCGAATCGAATTGTCTGGATTGCAGGGGCATCGACTTGGATGAGTCAACCTGATGCACATGTGCCTATCCGCGTGAGCCCCAGAGCAGACACTATTGCTTGCGGTGTCGGCCAGTAAAAATCGCCATAGATCGGCCGGGCCGCTTACCCGACGGGAAAGCTGATCCTACACGCTGCGGTTGCTACCCCTTACAAACCACTCCTCGAGGGTGGGGAGGTCGACCACCCGCTTTTGCCCTGCTTCGGTACCCGCAAGAACGGTACCCGGCTGCCCTACCTCGCCAAGGTGATCGAGCACACGCAGTGCACCAGAAAAATCCTGGTCGGCAGTGTACTCGGTTTGGGTAATGACTACCGCGAGGTCAGCGCCGAGGGCGGAGCGCAGGCCGTTCTCGGAGTCTTCCAGGGCCAAGCATTCCGCAGGAGAGAGCTGCAGTTGGGCAAGAACGTGCTGGTAGATGTCGGGTGCCGGTTTTTTGTGGGGCACGATGTCGCCTGCGCCGATGTAATCAAAGCGTTCCCAGGCGCCGGCGCCAAGGGTGCTTTGCAGTAGGGCCGAAACATTGTCGGGGGTCGTGGTGGTGGCGATGGCAAGCCGCAGCCCCGCTGCTTGGGCGGCATCGAGCAGGCGCGCTACGCCCGGGCGCAGGGGTGCCACGCCCGCGGCGATGATTTCGCCGTAGAGGGCTGTCTTGCGCTGATGTATTTGGCGAATCTCGGCATCGCTCAGTTGCGGATACTGGGGATGATCGTTGAGAAAGCCGCGCAGCCGCTCCTTGCCGCCGGTAATCTTGAGATATTTGCCGTACGTGGGCACATCCCACCGAAACGGTAGGGAAAACTCCTCAAAGGCTAGATTGAAAGCAACGCGGTGGGCGTCGCGCTCGGTATCGGCCAAAGTTCCATCAACATCGAAAATCAGGGCGCGCAAGCGATGCATTTTGGTCTCTCCTCGAAGCTACGGTTGGCGCCAGTGCGGTGGCCGCGCCGATGCGGCGGAGTTATACCTGAAAATGTAACAATTGCCAAAGGCGGTAATCTCTGCTAAACCATGGCGAATTTTCTGTAAGCTAACCATAGGAAGACAGACCATGACGGACAGCGCTGCCGCCCTCCAGCCAGGCAATGCAAGCCAAATCCAAGCCTTTGAGCCCTACCAGCCGGGGGCCGACGAAGAGTACATGAGCCCCGCCCAGGTTGCACATTTTCGTAAGATCTTGACCGACTGGCGCAACGAGCTAATGGCCGAAGTGGATCGCACGGTGCAAAACCTACAGGTGGAGAACGTCAACTACTCCGACCCCAACGATCGCGCCAGCCTGGAAACCGATATGGGCCTGGAACTGCGGGCACGCGATCGGGAGCGCAAGCTCATCCGCAAGATCAATCAGGCCCTGGCGCGCATCGATGCGGGAGAATATGGCTATTGCGAGGCCTGCGGGGTAGAGATTGGCCTGCGTCGCCTCGAGGCGCGCCCCACCGCCACCCTCTGCATCGATTGCAAGACGCTCGAAGAAAAACGCGAACGGCAAATGGCGCAGGATTGATGCTCCCGCCCTCCCTACCGGTGGGCAGCAGTCCAATCCACCCAGAGCCACTCCTCCGCGCCGGCCGCTGTGAGCGCCGGCGGGTAAAAGCCGGGGATGCAGAGAATCTCCCCGGCTTCTGTCCATAAGATCGGGATGCGGTCGCGCAAAAAAGGCGGCACTGCGAGCTCCAGCAACAGTTTTTTTACCGGGCGCTTTTGTCCGCTGCGATTGCAATAGAGGCTCCCCTCTTCGCGGCGCCGCCAGTACAGTCGGCTTGCTGCCAGCTGCGTTTTGGTGCCCACCGCCACTGCGCTCTCGCTGAGTTCGACCGGCCGCTCCTTGCCCCAAGCCCAGCGGAATCCGCAGCTTTCCCCGCTGGGTAGCTTGGGTAGCCAAGGTCTTTCATCGAGACAAAAATCCGGCAGCTCGCGCCAGAACCAGAGCCGCTCTCCCTGGCGCCAAAAGAAAACATCCTGCCATTGCAGTCGTTTGCCGCCTTGCTGCGGCCCGCACAGACGCAGAAGGCGCTGCAGGGTGTGCTGGTCGGGCATTGGCACCGCCAAATCGCGCAGCCAACGGCGCAGCAAGACCCGCTGTAGCGGTGGGGACAAGGCCTGCACTGCCCGCACGGGAAGCCAGTGAGGAGGCGACTTCGATGTCGCCCAGATCTCCTGCTTTCGCGCTAGGTACCACGCATCCTCCACGGCGCGCTGATCTGCTAGGTTGGTGGCGCTGCGCGCTAGGCATTCTGAGGCCTTGGGCCAGCCCAAGTCGGCAAGGAGCGGAAAGACGTGTTGACGCACGCGAGCACGGGCATAGCGCGGATCGGCATTGGCCGGATCCTCGATCCACGTAAGCCCGCGTTGCCGCAGGTACTGCTGCAGCTGCGCCCGCGACAAGGTCAAAAAAGGACGCGCCAAGGTACCGCGGCCAAGGGGACGGCGCTCGGGCATGGCCGCCAAGCCATCAATGCCCGCACCACGCAAGAGCTGCAACAGCAGGGTCTCGGCTTGGTCATCGCGATGCTGGGCACTGAGCAGCCAATCCCCTGCCTGCAGTTGCGCGGCCAGCAGGGCATAGCGCCCTTGCCGGGCACGGTCTTCCGGGCCTTCTCCTTCCAGGTCGGCAGGCAGATTAAGCACGGTGCAGGGATAGCCGTAGCGCGCGGCTTGTTGCTCGGCATGCGCAGCCCAGCGATCACTGTCGGGATGCCAGTGGTGATTTACGTGCAACAGGTGCAATTGCAAACCGATGGCCTGCCCAGCCGCCAGTAGGGCCGTGGAATCGCCACCGCCGCTAAAGGCAAGAAAAAGACGTTTTTCTGGGGGAAGGGACCACTCAGTCCAGACTTTGTGGCGCAGCCAAGCCTCGGGCTCAGGCGGCGCCAACGACACCATAGTGCATCAAGCGTTCGTAGCGATGGCTCAACAGCCGACTAGTTTCCAAACTTTTCAGTTGCTGAAGCTGCGCGGCAAAACTCTCGCCAACGCGGCGATAGACCAAGTCGGGGTCGCGATGCGCACCACCCAGGGGCTCTTCGATGACTTCGTCGACCAGCCCGAGAGCCTGTAAGCGGCGCGCCGTGATGCCCAGGGTTTCTGCCGCTTCTGCCGCCTTGCCGGCATCCTTCCACAGAATCGAGGCGCAACCTTCTGGTGAAATCACCGAATACACGCTGTGCTCGAGCATCAACAGGCGATCGCCAACGCCAATAGCCAAAGCGCCACCAGATCCCCCCTCCCCAATCACCAAAGAAATGATGGGCACGGCGAGGTCGGACATCACCGCCAAATTGCGGGCAATGGCCTCGCTCTGGCCACGCTCCTCGGCGCCAATGCCGGGGTAGGCACCAGGGGTGTCGATGAAGGTGAGCACCGGGAGATGAAAGCGCTCCGCCAAACGCATCAGGCGCAGGGCTTTGCGGTATCCCTCGGGACGCGGCATGCCAAAATTGCGCAGAATCTTTTCCTTGGTGTCGCGCCCCTTCTGCTGCCCGATCCAGACCACGCCCTGCCCCCGAAAGCGTGCGAGACCACCGACGATTGCCGCATCGTCGGCGAAGCTGCGGTCACCGGCAAGCACCTCCACCTCGGTGAACAATGCCGCGACATAGTCGAGGGTGTAGGGACGCTGGGAGTGCCTTGCCACCTGTACCGTTTGCCAAGCGCTGAGCTTGCTGTAAATCCGCTGCAGCTCCTTACGCGCCTTGAGTTCCAGGCGCTTGATGTCTTCCTGAATGCCCGGCTGATTGAGGGCCTTGAGCTCTTCCACCTTGCCTTCGAGTTCGGCAATGGGCTGTTCAAAATCGAGATACTGTAATTTCACCCTTTCTCTCTCTCACGCAGAACGCTGACGCCGCAACTCTTCGCGGGAAGAAGCAGCCTCGCTGAGCAGGTTGCCTGCAGGCGCATATTGCCATTCCTGTCGGCTGGGGTCGAGCAATGCCGTCAGGGCAGTACGGAAGACAGCGTTGGCGGCGACACCGCCCGCCGTCGATTCGAGCAGGGCCACCGCCCGCCCATCGGCAAGGCTGAGGGCGATACGTAGGGGTGTTGGCCCCGGGTGGGCGCGGAGCAAAGCCGCCAACTCGGCTACCGCCAACGGCACATCCGGCCCCACATGCAGCACTATCTGCCGGGCCAGCAGTTCGCGGGCCTCGTCGAGCTCGAGCACGCGCTGGGCAGTCAGGCGCAGGCCACCGGCATATTTGTCTTCACTCGTCTCGCCAACGATCAAGAGTGGCTGATCGTCGCGGATCTGGCCGCGAAACTGCTTCCATGTTTCGGAAAAGACCACCACCTCCATGCGCCCGGATTCGTCTTCCAGGGTGAGAAAGAGCATGCGGTCGCCGCGCTTGCTGCGCATACTGCGCCGGGCCACCACCATGCCCGCCAAAAAAACCTGCTGCCCGGCGTTGGCCTGGGCGATTTCCTCGATCCCCAGGGCGCGCAGGTCCGTGCGCAGGGCGCGTAAGGGGTGATCGCTAAGATAAAAACCCAGGGTTTCGCGCTCGCCATTCAGGTCGCTACCCGCCGCAACGGGTACCGGCAGGAGGACGGGACTCGCCCACTCTTCGGGACTATCGTCACCAAAGAGAGAGGATTGGGCGCTGAACGCTTGCCGTTGCTGCTGCTGCGCTGCCTCGAGGAAGCTATCGAGGGAAGCCAGCAATTGTGCCCGGGGTACGGCAAAGCTATCGAGGGCACCGGCCTTGATCAGGGCCTCGAGGCTACGACGATTGATGCGTTGCCCGTCGATGCGGCACAAAAAATCGAAAAAATCGCGGAAGGGCCCGCGCGCGCGGGCTTCGATGATTGCTTGCACCGCCGCCCGTCCCAGCCCCTTGATGGCACCCAGGCCGTAGCGTAGTCCCGCGGCATCCGGACGGAAAGCAAGATCACTGAGCTGCACGCAAGGCGGCAGTATCGCAATGCCCATACGCCGGCATTCGCTGATCATGGCCACGACCTTATCGGTATGGTCCATATCGGCAGTGAGTACGGCAGCCATGAAATGCTGGGGGTAATGGGTTTTGAGGTAGGCAGTCTGATACGACACCAACGCATAGGCGGCGGAGTGCGACTTGTTGAAGCCATACTCGGCAAATTTTTCCATCAAGTCGAAGATGGCGGTGGCCTGATGCACCTCGATGCCATTCTTTGCGGCCCCGGCAAGAAAAATTTCCCGCTGCTTGGCCATTTCTTCCGGCTTCTTTTTACCCATGGCGCGGCGTAGCAAATCCGCTCCGCCCAGTGAATAGTTGGCAAGAACCTGGGCGCACTGCATTACCTGTTCCTGGTAGACGATGACGCCATAGGTGTCTTTGAGGATGGGCTCGAGCAGGGGATGCGGATAGGCGACCTTGGCCTTACCGTGCTTGCGGGCGATGAAGTCATCGACCATGCCCGACTGCAGGGGGCCAGGCCGAAAGAGCGCCACCAGCGCGACGATGTCCTCGAAATTATCCGGCTGCAGACGCCGAATGAGGTCGCGCATGCCCGCGGATTCGAGCTGGAAAACAGCGACGGTTTCGGTGGATTTGAGTAAGGCAAAGGTTTCGGGATCGTCGAGGGGTAGCTTGGCAATGTCGAGAGGCGCCTGCCCTGCCGCCTGGCGCTCGGCGTTGATGCCACGTAAGGCGATGTCGATGATGGTAAGGGTGCGCAAACCCAAAAAGTCGAACTTTACCAAGCCCATTTTCTCGACATCGTCCTTGTCGAGCTGGGTCACATTACCGCTGCCCTCGGCGCCGTCGGTAAAGAGAGGCAAGCGATCCGCCAGCGGCTCCGGCGAGATCACCACCCCACCGGCATGGGTGGAGGCGTGGCGCGGTAACCCCTCGAGGCGCAAAGCGATGTCGAGAAGTTCTCGCACATCATCCTCTTCCTGCTGGCGACGACGGAGTTCCTCCGACTCCTCCAGGGCCTTGGCAAGGGTCATGCCCAAATCCCCGGGCACCAGCTTGGCGAGCTGGTCGACAAAGCCATAGGGTAGGTTGAGCACACGCCCCACATCGCGCACTACCGCTCGCGCCTTGAGGGTACCGAAGGTAATGATCTGGCCAACACGTTCACGGCCGTACTTATCGGCCACGTATTGGATGACACGATCGCGCTGGTCCATGCAGAAATCGATATCGAAATCGGGCATGGAGACCCGCTCCGGATTCAGAAAGCGCTCGAAAAGGAGCGCATTGGCAATCGGATCGAGATCGGTGATGCGCAAAGCATAGGCCACCAAAGAGCCGGCGCCGGAGCCACGCCCCGGGCCCACGGGCACGCCATGATCCTTCGCCCACTGGATGAAGTCGGCAACGATGAGGAAATACCCGGGAAAGCCCATCTGCAGGATGACTTCCACCTCGCGCAGCAGACGCTCGCGATAGGGAATGCTCTCCGTCGCACCCAGTTCCAAGGCCCGCAAACGCTCTTCCAAACCCTGCTCCGCTGCCTTGCGAAAGTAGACCTCGATGGAACTTCCATCGGGGGTAGGAAAATCGGGAAGGGTATACTGGCCTAGGTTCAGGGTGAGATTGCAGGATTTGGCAATTTGCACGGTATTGGCGCAAGCCTCGGGCAGATCGGCAAAAAGTTCCTGCATTTCCTCTGGGCTACGCAGCCGATGCTCGGGGGTAAAACGCCGCGGGCGCCGCTCGTCGGCCAAGGTGTAGCCGGCAGCGATACACTGGCGGGCATCAAAGGCGGGAAAATCGTCGCGATCCAAAAAATGGGCGTTGTTGGTAGCCACCAGGGGCAGATCGAGGGCCAAGGCCAAGGCAAGCGTAGCCTCATTCAGGGCCTCTTGTTCTGCCTCGCCATTGCGTTGCACTTCCAGGTAAAAGGCCTCGGGAAACCATTCTTGGTAGCGCTCGGCCGCGACGCGGGCGCGTGCGGGATCGCGCAAGAGCAGTTGGCCGACCTCCCCCTGCCCAGCCGCAGACAGGGCAATGAGGCCGGAGCGGTCTTCGGCTTCCAGCCAAGCGCGGCGGATGCGCGGCTTGCCATCCACCAAGCCTTCCAGATAGGCGCGGCTCAGCAAATGACTGAGGCTACGGAAGCCCGCGGCGTTACGGCAGAGCAGGATCAAACTCGCTGCCGGCGCCTCGCCCTCTCCTTGCAGCCAGAGCTCGCTACCGATGATGGGTTTGACGCCTTGGGCGCGGGCGGCATTGTAGAATTTGACCAAGGCGAAGAGATTGCCATGGTCGGTAACGGCAATTGCGGGCATGCCCTGGGCCACACAGCGCTGCACCAGTTTTTTGATGGGGATGATCCCATCTTCCAAGGAATATTCCGAATGCACATGCAAGTGCACAAAACCCGGGTTCATCCTTCCTTCCTCAACAGTGCTGCCACTGGCGCAAACTGCCGTCGATGCAATGACGTCACCCCAAAACGACGCAGCGCCAGCAAGTGCGCGGCGGTTCCATAGGCCTGATGACGGCCAAATTCGTACAAAGGGTAGTGTTGATCGAGCAAGCGCATCTCCCGGTCACGCGCCTCCTTGGCCAGGATACTGGCCGCGGCAATGGCATCTACGCGATCGTCTCCTCCTACCATAGCCTCCGCCTGCCAGTGGGACAAGAGACGATTGCCGTCAACCAAGATGCGCTGCGGGCGCAGCGGCAAGGCGCGCAGGGCGCGATCCATGGCGGCAAGGGTGGCGCCGAGAATATTGTCGCGTTCGATCTCCCAGGTGCTGGCGGAGCTGATCGCCCAGGCTTGTGCCTCGGCACGAATGCGCGCAGCGAGCTCCGCACGTCGGCTGGGCGAGAGCTTCTTCGAGTCGCGTAAGCCCGCAATCGGCCGCGCCAACATCACCGCTGCCGCCAACACCGGCCCGGCCAAAGGGCCACGTCCTGCCTCATCTACCCCGGCCACCCCCGGCCCGAGATGCTCGATCACGCCTCCACTCCCAGCAAGCTACGTCGTAAGGCCCGAGCAATCGCCTCATCGCTATCGCCTTGGAGGAGTTCGCGCAGGGGCTGCAGGGCTTGCTCCTGTTCTGCTACCGGCAACTGCTCCAACTCCTGCAGCACCCGCTCGGGTGTGATTTCGCTTTGCAATAACTCAGGGTAGACCCGTTGCTGCAAGAGGATATTGGGAAGGGCGATGTGCGGCACCCGCACCAAGCGTTTGGCAATGGCAAAGGTGAGGCCTTGCATGGCATAGAGGACGATGGCCGGGCGCCGCAGCAAGGCGGTCTCGAGGGTAGCCGTACCAGACGCCACCAAGACCCGGTCGGCGGCCGATAGGAGTTCGGTGCTCTGCCCGCAGAACTCCAGAATCCGCTCCGGGCCTACTCCGGCCTGCTGGCGCCAGAGCGGGCGCAATTCCTCCCGCGCCAGGGCCACGGCAAGCTGCCATTCGGGATGCGCCTGCTGCCAACCCAAGGCCGCAGCCGCCATCGGCCGCGCCAAACGCTGCATCTCGCTACGCCGGCTACCGGGGAGCAAGGCCAAGAGCGGACGCTCCCCCAGCTGCAGGGCTTGGCGCACCGCCGTCTTGTTGGGCACGGCGAGGGTTTGCGCTAGCAAGGGATGAGGCAAGACCTGCGCTGGAATGCCGGCGGCTTGGTAGAGCGGCCGTTCAAAGGGAAAGAGCAGAAAAATCTCGTCGATGCGGCTGCGAATCTGCGTAATCCGCCCGCGCCGCCAAGCCCAAATCTGCGGACCCACCACGTAGAGCACGCGAATTCCCAGGCGCTTCGCCTCCTTGGCAACACGCAGGTTGAAAGCGGGATGGTCGATCAGCACTACGGCATCGGGCCGCTCGCGCCGCAAATACTCCTGAATTTGCCGAAAAAGCCGCCGTAGCGCGCCATAATGGCGGAGGACCTCCACCAAACCCATGACGCCGAGCACCTCGCCATCGGCAATGTTCTGCACTCCAGCGGCTTGCAGTCGCTCGCCAACCACGCCTTGCCAACGCATCTCGATTCCCGCCCGCTGGCAACGTGCCAGCAGATCGAGGCCGAGGTTTTCCCCCGAACGTTCGATGGCGATGACAAAGGCAGTCTTCATCCGCCGCGCAGATGCGCCCGTATGACTCCGGCGATGCGCTCCACCTGCGCCGCTTGCAGCTCCGGAAACATGGGTAGGGAGAGCACCGTGTTTTTGAGTTGCTCCGCCGTCGGGCAAGGCCGCGGGGGTAGATCCGCAAAGGCCTGCTGCTGGTGACAAGGAATGGGATAATAGACCCCACTGGCAATGCCTTCGGCCTGCAGTCGAGCGCGCAGGGCGTCGCGGCCCTCTACCTGAATGGTATATTGATGGAAAACATGTTCCGCCCCCGCGCGGCGCGCCGGCAGCCGCAGGGGTAGATCCGCCAGGGCAGCATCGTAGAGGCTCGCGGCACGGCGCCTGCCTTCATTGTAGCTGTCGAGCTGGCGGAAGAGTTTGCGTAGGATGAGGGCCTGCATCTCATCAAGGCGGCTATTGTAGCCGAGCACCTCATGATGATAGGTCTGCCAGGAGCCATGGTTGCGCAAACCACGTAGGCGCTGGGCGAGGGCATCGTCTTGGGTAAAGACCATGCCGCCATCGCCAGCTCCTCCCAGATTCTTACTGGGGAAGAAGGAAACACAGGCAATACGACCAAAACCGCCAACGCGCTTGCCATCCAAGCGGGCACCGATGGCCTGGGCCATGTCTTCGATGATGGGAATGTCATGGCTTGCGGCCAGGTCCAACAACTCCGGCATTGGCGCCGCTTGACCGTAGAGGTGTACCGGGATGATGGCGCGGGTACGCGGACTGATCAACGGCGCGACGGTCTCGGCACTCACACAAAAATAGTGCTCGTCTACGTCTGCAAAAACGGGGGTTGCACCCACATAGCGCACCGCCTCGGCGGTGGCAATAAAGGTAAACGTTGGAACGATGACTTCATCCCCCGGGCCGATATCGAGGGCACGCAGGGCGAGCAAAAGAGCATCGGTGCCCGAAGCGCAGCCAATACCGTGGGCGAGGCCCAGATAGTCGGCAATCTCTGCCTCCAAGGCGCGGCCTTCGGCGCCGAGGATAAAGGCCGTCTGATCGAGCAAGTGGCCAATACCGGCAAGGATTTCCTCGCGCAGCGGCGCAAAATGGGCGCGCAAATCGACCATGGGAATGGGTTGCTGTTCCATCGTTAGGATTCTCCCAGAGAATTGGGGTGCAAGGTTTGCGACAAAAAGGCGCCGACGGCTTGTCGAACGGCATGCGCCGCCGCCAACGCTGCCCTACCCTCCTGGTCGCTGCAGAGCACCTTGCCTTGCCCTGCCACCGCATCGAGAAAGGTACGAATTTCATATTCCAGGGCGTCGACCGGCTGCAACTCCACCACTTCTTCGGCTATACCGGGAATACCGGGCACCTGCCCCGGCCCGCGCCGATAAAAAGTCAGCCGATTTTGCAGAAAATCTACCGAAGCATAGCGATCCGGCCAAAAGATGCGCATGCGCCGCACTGCCTCGCGCACCACCCGCGAGGCGGCGAGATTGGCCACACTGCCATTGGCCAGGGTCACCCAGGCATTGGCCATGTCGGCCTGCTCGGTTACCGCCGCCACTCCCACGGCCCGCACTTCCCGCAGGGTCGATGCCCCGAGCATCAGGATGAGATCGAGATCATGGATCATCAAATCCATAATGACGTCCACATCCAAGGAACGCGGCTTGAAGGGTGCCAGGCGCTCTGCCTCGATATAGCGCGGCGGCGGGAAGCCCTGGCTGCGAAGATATTGCATTACGACCTGCCCGCGCTCGATCTGCCCTACCGCCACCAGCACGCCGCGCTTGGCGGCTGCAGCGATGAGATCGTCGGCCTCTGCCAAGGTAAAAGTGAAAGGCTTTTCGACCAAGCAGTGTACCCCAAGCGCAATGGCTTGCTGGGCAACCGTATGGTGATGCAGGGTTGGGGTAACGATGGAGATGGCATCGACCTCTGCGAGTAGCGCTTCCAGACTCGAAAACGCCCGACAGCCCAACTCTTCGGCAATTTGTTGTGCTCGGCCGCCGTCGACGTCGTAAACCCCCTGAAAATTACCGATGCGCGCATATTTTTGCGCGTGAAAACGGCCAAGATGCCCTGCACCTACCACCCCAGTACGTAAGAGTTTCATGGTCGCGTAATCCCGCGCTGGGTACTACGGATAAAATCCAAAAGGCGTTGTATTTCCTCCAGCTGCCCAAGTTCTTGCTCGATTTCCGCAATCGCTTCCTCGAGCAGCTTTCCGGAACGAAAAAGCAATCGATAGACGCGTTTCAGAGCGGAGATCTGCTCGCTGCTAAAGCCGCGGCGGCTCAAACCCCGCACATTGATGCCGTGTAAATGGGCGTGATTCCCCGCTGCCATCATATAGGGCGGAATATCCAGTGCGGCCATGGTGCCACCGCCAAGAATGGCGTGGGCGCCAACTCGAGCAAACTGATGCACCGCCGACAAGCCGCCGAGAATGGCATGATCTTCGACGATCACATGCCCCGCCAGAGTCGAAGCATTGGCCATGACCACATGGTCGCCAATGTGGCAGTCGTGGGCGACGTGACAATACGCCATGAAGAGATTATTGGACCCGATTTGCGTAATGCCGCCGCCCTTCACCGTGCCGCGATTGATGGTCACAAATTCGCGAAAAGTATTGTTCGCACCAATCTCCAGCCGCGTCTCCTCGCCGCGGTAGCCGAGGTCCTGGGGCGCGGTGCCAATAGAAGCAAAGGGAAAGATTTGGTTGTTCGGGCCGATATGGCAGGGACCTTCGATGACGGCATGCGCGCCGACCCGAGACCCGGACTCGAGCACCACACCCGATCCAATGACAGCAAAAGGGCCAACACTGCAGCCATCGGCAATGCATGCACTGGCGTCTACCGCAGCTCGCGGATCGATCTGCGCGCTCATGCATCGCGCTCCCGCAAGGTAGCCATGAGCAAAGCCGAAGCAACCAAATTGCCGTCTACCGATGCCGCGGTTTCCATCTGCCACATCCCTGCCTTACGTCGCGTCACTTCCGCCGAAAGGATCAATTGATCACCAGGAATTACCGGTTTCCGGAAACGCGCCTTGTCGATACCGGCAAAATATACGGCAGCATTCTCGCCGTACTTATCTTCCGAAACAAAAGCGAGAATTGCGGCGGCTTGAGCCAGCGCCTCGATGATCAGTACCCCGGGCATTACCGGAAAGTCTGGGAAGTGCCCCTGAAAATGCGGCTCGTTCATGGTCACATTCTTGATCGCCCGCAGGTTTTTATTGGGCTCGACCTCGACAATACGATCGACCAGCAAAAACGGATAGCGATGCGGCAGGCGACGCAGAATCTGGTGGATGTCAAAACCTTCCATACAAACTCCTAGGAGGAAGAGGAATGGGATGCGGGATCGGCGGCTCCGCGCAGACGCCGCAAAATACCATCTAGGCGATGCAGTTGCGCGACGGTGCGACGCCAACGGCGCACCTCCTGCGCGGGAATCACCCCAGAGTAAATCCCTGCCTGCCGAATATCGTGGGTGATGGCGCTTTGCCCGGCAATCACGGTGCCATCGGCAATCTCGATGTGCCCGGCAAAACCTACTTGCCCACCAATGCGACAACCGCGACCGATGCGGGTGCTACCAGCCACGCCCGTCTGTCCGGCAATCACGGTATCAGCACCAATTTCGACATTGTGGCCAATCTGTACCAGATTATCGATCTTTACCCCATCGCCAATGACGGTATCGCCCAGGGCGCCGCGATCGATACAAGTGTTTGCCCCAATCTCCACCCTTGCGCCCAGCACCACCCTGCCGATTTGCGGGATTTTTTCATAACCGCCGGCGCCCTGAGCAAACCCGAAACCATCGGCACCGATTACCGCATTGGCGTGGATGATGCAGTCAGGACCAAGTATCGAACCTGCCAAGACTTTCACCCCAGGATACAGATGGCTACCGGCACCGATTTCTACGCCGGCACCAATGACCACGCCCGCCTCGAGCCACGCGCCGTCACCAATCCGGGCGCCCGCCCCAATTTGCACGAAGTCCTCCACCCGCGTCTGGGCGCCAAGCTCGACATCAGCGGCTATTTCGGCACGCGGGGATATGCCAGGCGAGGGTTGTTCTGGGGGATAAAATAACTGCATCGCCTGCGCAAAACTCAGGTACGGATTATTGCTCCATAGCGCCGCACCAGAATAATCCTGCGCATGCTCTTTGCGTAAAATCAGCGCCCCAGCTCGCGTTTGCGCCAGCAAGGGCAGATATTTGCTATCCTGCAAAAAACTCAGCTGCTGCTCGGTTGCAGTTGCTATCCCGGCGATGCCGTCGAGGCGTAGCGCGGGGTTTCCTCGAAACTCGAGGCCCAGCGCATTTGCCAATTCGGCAAGCAAAAAAGATCGCCGCGCCCGGATGCTCATTTACCCTTACTCGCCTTGGGTTTTTCCATGGCAGCAACTACTTGCTGGGTCAGATCGATTGCGCCGCTTACATATAGAACAGATTTGTCGTTCAGAATCAAGGTGTAGTGACCCTGCTTGCCAATCTGACTAACTACTCGCACCAGCCGCGCCTGGATGTTTTCGAGAATCTGATTACGCTGCATATTGATTTGATCCTGCGCCGACTGTCGCAACTTTTGCAAATCCATCACCATGGCTTGGAGCTGCGCTTCACGCTTTTGCCGTTCGGCATTGCTGAGCTTGGGAAAATCTTGTTCCAACGCCTTTTGCGCAGAAACGATCTGCTGCTGTTTTTGCTCGATCGCTTTTTCCTTTTCCGCAATCAGCTGATTGAGGTTCTTCGCGCCCACCTGTGCTTCCGGGAGCTCGCGCAAGGCCTTGTCAAGGTCGACAAAGCCAATTTTGGGAACCTCGCCCAGCGCTGCCGGCGCCAGACATAGACTACCCACGAGGCAGAGGATGGCACGCCAACAACGACGCATCAGAAAGCATTACCCACGGTGAACTGCAGAGGCTGCGTCAAATCACCCGGCTTCTTGTTGAGCGGGACAGCCAAAGATAGGCGCAACGGTCCGAGCGGACTGATCCAAAGCAGGCCAATACCTGCCGTGGTGCGCATCTCACCAAAGTTGGGGAAATAATTGTTCGAATAACTGTAAGTGTTGGTGCTGCCGCTGACAGGGTTCACGCCGTACACCCAGCCGCTGGCAACAAAGGCATTCATCCGGAAATTTTTATTGTCTTGTAGGCCAGGCAGCGGGAAGTACAGATTGGCATCGAGGAGCAGCTCACGGGTACCGCCCACTGGATAGCCATCGATTTGCGGGCCGAGCGCATAGGTTTGGTAACCAGGCAAGGTCAGCGGACCACCAAGATAGAAGTTATTGAAGAAAGGTACCGGCTTACTAGAGTAGCTGTTGATGAAGCCATAACGCAGCCCTAACCCACCCGAGAGCCAAGAGGTAAAGGGATGGTAGTAATTGGTTTTCACCTCGGCCTTATACCAACGTAGATTGCCCGGTGGTATCGCTGCCTTCAGAGAAAGGCTGCTGTAAATACCCTTGGTGGGGAAAATTGGTGAGTTGGTACTGTCGTAAACCAAATCATTACCAAGCGTTATCGAGTTGGTCGTATTGCCATAGTTATCAATATAATTTTGGTAGAGGGGTATGGGATTACTCGTATCCAAAGTGATACGGGTATGGGTGTAGCCCAAGGACATATAGTCATATACATATTCCATTACTGGAATGCCCAAGGTTACCGCGCCACCAAGATCGACCTCCTGATACGGCGCAACCGCCAAAGTCGATAAGTTGGTATCGTTGCGGAAGATATTGAAGCCGAGACTGATGCCATCGGGCGTGAAATAGGGATCGGTGTAGGAAAGATTGAAGGCGCTTCCCAAGCCACCGACGTTGGCCGAGAATGATAACGCATTGCCGGTGCCCATGAAGTTTTTCTGGGAAATCGAGCCGTTGAACAGAAATCCTTGCGCATTGGAGTAGCCAACACCCACACTGAAGGAACCCGTTGGTCGTTCGTCTACCGCCACATCGAGATCGAGCTGATCGGGGTGGCCGGGTACAGGCACCGTCTTGGTGGTGACATTCTGATAAAAGCCTGTCTGATCGAGACGTAACTTCGAGCGATCAATCAGACTACGGTTGTACAGAGCTCCTTCCATCTGCCGAAATTGCCGACGTACCACATAATCCATACTGCGGTTGTTGTTGCTGATGTTGATACGCCGAATATAGACCCGATGCCCGGGATCGACCTGGAAATTCAGCGCTACCTCATGGGTTTTGGGGTCAACCGTGGGTACTGGTGTGGTATTGGCAAAGGCGTATCCATAATTGCCCAACTCATCCGCAATCGCCTTGTTGGTATCGAGGATTTTTTCTTTTGAGAAGCGCTCACCGGGATGAATTTCTATCAGCTTTTCGAGCTTTTCTCGGGGCAATACCAGATCACCAGTCAGGTCTACTTTGCTTACGTGATAAACGTCCCCTTCGTGAACGTTTACAGTTAGGTACACGAAGCGACGATTAGGAGTAATTTGCACCTGCGTAGATTCGATGGCAAAATTCAGGTAGCCACGGTCGAGATAAAAATTGGTAAGCTTTTCTAAACTCTTAGAAAACTTTTCCTGTGAGTAACGGTCGTTTTTTGTGAAAAACGAAAAGGTGTCGGGCGCGCCAATGGAGAACAGACTACGCAGACGACTCTCGGAGAATGCATGGTTGCCAACGATATTCACTTGTTTGATGGTAGCCTGCTCACCCTGATCGACATCGATGCGGATGGCTACCCGATTGCGCGGCAAGGTTTCCACGTGCGGAGTGATCTTCGCATCGTAGTACCCCATTCCCTCATACTGCTGTTGCAGCCCCTGCACCACCTGATCAAGAGTCGCTTTATTGAAAATATGGCGAACCTCGAGACCGATGCCCTTGAGGGTGGAATTGACCTCATCCTTGGAAAAAGCCTTGATGCCCTTGGTCTCGATACTGGCGATGATGGGCCGCTCTTTCACCACCACGACTAGGTCATTGCCGGAGCGCGCGATGCTCACGTCCTGGAAGAACCCCGTAGAGTAGAGATCCTGCACTGCCTTTTGTGCCAAGGCATCATCCACCGACTCGCCAATATGAATAGGCAGATAATTGTATACCGTGCCCGGCGTGATATGTTGCAAGCCTTTGATTTCGATATTTTGCACAGTGAACGGCGTAAATCCCCATGCGGGAACCAGGGCGGCTGCGCAGAATACGGCCGCCGACAGCGTCAGGGCCCGGGTGGAACGGGTAGGAAGGCGCATTTTCTTCACGGTTTCAACATTCTCACAGTGTCGTTGTAGAGGGCCAGGAATAGAAGCATCAGGATCAGCACTATACCGATCATCTGCGCTTTTTGCATCCATTCTGGTGGCAAGGGCCGGCCGCGGAGGATCTCCGCCAGAGCAAAGAGGACATGGCCACCGTCGAGTACCGGTAGAGGAAAGAGATTGATCACCCCCAAACTGATGCTGAGCAGGGCCAGAAAACTCAGATAGGGAGTGACACCAGCTACGAAACTCTGGCCGGCCACCTCGGCAATGCCCACCGGGCCGCTGATGTTGCGGGTGGACACCGAGCCCTGCAGCATGCGCCAGATCATCTCCACCGACAGACTTGCCACCGACCAACTCTGCTGCGCCCCGTACCCGATGGCAGGGAGGAGGCCACGGCGATGCACGACGATCAGCGACTTCGGCAGGGGCGCGAGGGTAACCCCAAGATATCCTTCGGGTTTACCCTGGGAGAGGATCATTTGCAACTGCACCTGTCCTTCTTGCAACCGGCCCTGGGGGGTCTGCCAGCGCAGGGAGGTTTGCTTGACGCCCTGTTTCTCGATGGCGTGAACGACATCTTGCCAGCTGTAGATGGGCTGACCCCCTATCGTAAGGATACGGTCTCCAGGTTGCAGGCCGAGGGTGGCCGCCGGAGTATGGGGCAGAACCCTTCCGATCACCGGCGGTAGGTAGGGTCCCAAACCCAAGACCTCACCCAGAAAACCCGGGCCGACACTATCCTTGGGAAGCCGTTGCAGCGGCAGCACCGTTTCCTCCGCTTGTCCTTGCGCATTTCGCAGCGTAAGTTTGGCCGCTTGCTCATTCATGGCCGCGGCGAGCAGCTGCTGGCGCAAGCTCTCCCAGTCGTGTACCGCCACCCCGTTGACGGATTCGATACGATCGCCAGCCTGCAAGGTACTGTGTTGGGCGGCAAAATGATGAGGGTCGACGTGACCAATGATCGGCGCAATGCCGGGAATTCCCAGCATACCCACCGCGGCATAGAGAAAAATGGCGAGCACGAAATTTGCGCCCGGCCCGGCAATGGCAATGAGCATACGACGTGCGGGAGGCAAGGTGTTGTAAGCACGCCCGCGGTCGCCGTCGGGCACCGTCTCCCCCGGTGTCGCTTCGAGCATCTTCACATAACCGCCAAAGGGAATCGCCGCCAAGCGAAACTCGATGGCATCCGCGCCAAAGCGGCGCTGCCAGAGCGCCGGACCAAAGCCTACACTAAAGCGCAGAATCCGTACCCCCAGGGCGCGCGCCACAAAAAAATGCCCGGCTTCGTGAAAAGTTACCAGAATGCTGACGGCAATAATGAAGGCCAGAAGGGTGATCAGGATATTCACGCGGGCTCAGGCAGCGCCGGCAAGGGGAATTTGCTGCTGGGCGCGGATACGGGCCTCGGCATCGATAGCCATTACGGCTGGTAGATCCGCCGGACGCTGCGGCTGATACACCTCGAGGGTGGCGGCAACGACTCGCGGAATGCCGAGGAATGGCAGTTTGCCGTCGAGAAAGGCCTGAACGGCAATTTCATTGGCGGCGTTGAGCACCGCCGTGGCCGCCGAACCGCCGGCCAAGGCCTCGAAGGCCAGGGCCAGACAGGGAAAGCGTTGCAAATCCGGCTCCTGAAACTGCAGGGCCGGCCCCCGCGCCAAGTCGAGGGAGGATACGCCGCTATCGATGCGCTCTGGGTAGGCCAGGGCGTGGGCGATAGGAGTACGCATGTCGGGATTACCGAGCTGCGCCAACACCGAGCCATCGAGATACTCCACCATGGAATGGATGATACTTTGTGGGTGGATGAGCACCGAGATACGATCGACGCTCAGGTCAAAAAGCCAACGTGCTTCGATGACCTCGAGGCCTTTGTTCATCATGGTTGCCGAATCGACGGAAATCTTGCGTCCCATGACCCAATTGGGGTGCGCACAAGCCTGCTCCGGCGTGACCTGCGCCAAGTTCGCCAGGGGGGTTTCCCGGAAGGGTCCGCCGGAGGCGGTAAGGATGATGCGGCGCACGCCCCGCTCGTCACCAAAACACTGAAAAATCGCATTGTGCTCGCTATCGATGGGCAGGAGAGTAACGCCATGGCGGCGCACCTCTTCCATGAAGAGCTCACCCGCCATCACCAGACATTCTTTGTTGGCGAGATAGATCTTCTTACCCGCGCGCACGGCGGCGAGGGTCGGTAGCAGCCCCGCGGCGCCGACGATGGCCGCCATGACCTCCTGCACGCCTGGGTAATCCACCGCCGCGCAGAGCGCCTCCTCACCACCGCCGACCTCGATATCGGGAAGATCGGCAAGACGCTCGCGCAGGCGTTGCGCAGCAGCCGGATCGCGCATCACGGCGAGCTTGGGGCGATGCTGGCGGCAGAGCTCCGCCATTTCGTCGACCCGCCCGTTGGCAGTCAAAACCAGCACACGAAAGCGCTCCGGATGGCGGGCCAGGACGTCGAGGGTGCTCTTGCCGATGGAGCCCGTCGCACCAAGGATGCAAATGCCGCGTGTCATAGTTTCCCCCACAGAAACAGTAAGCTGATGAATACTGGCAGGCCCGCCGTCAAGGCATCGAGGCGATCGAGTACACCGCCATGACCGGGCAAAAGCTGACCGCTATCTTTTTGGCCCGCCGAGCGCTTCAACAGACTCTCAAACAGATCGCCCGCCACCCCAAAGGTCGCCACTACAATCCCAATACCAGCCCCAGCAAGGCAGATTGCGGGTTGCCAAGACCAAAAGAGTCCAGCCCCCAGTGTGCCCCCGAGCACGCCGCCAAGCAAGCCGCCCCAGAGCCCGGCCCAGGTCTTGCCCGGACTCAGCATTGGTGCCAAACGCGCGCGACCGAAGCGCTTACCTGCCAACATCGCAAATACATCGGTGAGGATTACGATACCGATGCCCCAGAGCAACCACAGGGGTTGCCTGCCCTGTAACCAAATGCCCAAGGCAAAGGCGGGGATCAGGGCGGGAAAGCCAGCCACGGCAAGAAAACCCGGAGACAACGTGCCGCGCCGGCGCAGCGCAATGAGCAGGACTAGGGTACAGGCCCAAAAGATCGTCGACGCCCCGGCAACGTAGATGGGCAAATCCGGCAACTCGAACAGTAACGGAGTCAACAACAACAAGGTGAAGGCGGCGGCACTCTGCCAAAGTCGCGGATGTCGAACTCCGCTCAGCTGCCACCACTCGCCGGCGGCGAGGATAAATACCAGGACAAGAACCGAAAAAAAGAGCCAGACCGGGCTGTACAGCAGTAGCGGTAGAAAGACCGCCAAAAGAAGAGTGGCAGTGATCAGTCGCTGGCGCAAGCATCATCCAAGATTTGATCGCCCGTGCGACCAAAGCGTCGCTGCCGATGGGCAAAGGATTTTAGCGCCAACTCCAAGGCATTGCCGTCGAAATCCGGCCACAGGGTGTCGGTAAAATAGAACTCGGTATACGCCAACTGCCAAATGAGGAAATTGCTGATTCGCTCCTCACCACCAGTACGAATGAGAAGATCGGGCTCCGGGCTGTCGGCCAAACAGAGTTCTGCGGCAAGGTCTTCTTCACGGAAGGTGTCGAGACTCTCTCCCGATTCCAGGTGCCGGGCGACGGCGCGCTTCGTTGCTTGGGTAATATCCCAGCGGCCACCGTAGTTGACCGCCAAGTTGAGGGTGAGCCGGCGATTTTCGGCCGTTAGGGCCTCGGCCTCGGCGATCAGGGTCTGCAAATCTGCGGCAAGGTTGCTACGCTCGCCGATGATGCGCAAACGCACGCCATTCTCGTGCAGCTTGCGCGCCTCGCGGCGCAAAAGGAGGCGAAAAAGATTCATCAGCAGCCGCACCTCGAGCGGCGGACGGCGCCAATTCTCGGTGCTGAAGGCAAAAAGGGTGAGGTGCGGAATTTTTAAGTCGACACAGCGCTGCACCATCTCTCGCACCACCTCGGCGCCGCGCCGGTGACCAGCCACACGCGGCAAATGCCGGCGGTAGGCCCAACGGCCATTACCATCCATAATGATGGCAATATGCCGAGGATGCTTGTTGGCGGTCTCTGCCGCCAAAGCGGAGCTCAACTCAGACCTCCATCAGGTCTGATTCTTTGGCCTCGATCACCGCTTCCACTTCATCGATGAAACGATCGGTCAGCTTCTGGAATTCCTCTTCCGCGCGCCGCTCTTCATCTTCAGAAATCGCTTTATCTTTGAGCAAACTCTTGACCTGAGCAATGCCATCTCGACGAATGTTGCGAATGGCAACTCGCGCCCCCTCGCCTTCGGAGCGAACGATCTTCACCATCTCCTTGCGTCGCTCCTCGGAAAGCGGCGGCAAAGGTACCCGCACGTTGTCAGAGCCGGCTACCGGATTCAGACCCAAGCCAGCATCGCGGATGGCCTTGTCGATCTTTGGGATCATGTTTTTTTCCCAAGGCGTGACCAGTAGAGAGCGGGCATCCGCCACGCTGACCGAGGAAACTTGCGACAAAGGCGTGGGAGTGCCGTAATAGTCCACTTCCACGGGATCGAGCAGGGCCGTAGTTGCACGGCCCGTTCGCAGTCGCGCCAGTTCACTTTTCAGCGACTCGATGCTCTTCTTCATCCGCAATTCGGCGTCTTTCTTGATTTCCGCAATGCTCATACTTGTGTACCCCGCACCAGAGTCCCCTCTTCCTCGCCTTGCAATACGCGCAGAAGGGCCCCGGGCTTGTTCATGGAAAAGACGATGATTGGCATATCGTTGTCACGACAAAGAGTGATGGCGGTTGCATCCATCACCTGCAATCCCTGCTCCAACACCTGATCGAAACTCAGCTTGCGGTAGCGCATGGCATCGGGATTGGTGACCGGATCGTCGGTGTAGATACCATCGACCTTGGTGCCCTTGAGTACCAGCTCGGCGCCAATTTCGACGGCGCGCAGGCTGGCCGCAGTGTCGGTGGTGAAAAAGGGGTTGCCGGTACCGGCGCCAAAGATGACTACCCGTCCTTTCTCCAGATGACGAATGGCGCGACGACGGATGTACGGCTCTGCTACCTGTTCGATATGCAAAGCCGATTGCACCCGGGTAGGAAGACCCAAATGCTCGAGGGCATCCTGCACCGCCAAGGCATTCATCACCGTCGCCAACATTCCCATATAGTCAGCGGTGGCACGGTCCATACCCTCGGCAGCCTTCGCCATGCCTCGAAAGATGTTACCGCCGCCAATTACCAGAGCGACTTGCACCCCGGCGTCGGCTATCTCCTTGATCTCGGCGGCCATACGCTGCACCACGCCCCGGTCGACGCCGTACTGTCCGTCGCCCATCAGGGCCTCTCCGCTCAGCTTGAGCAGAACCCTCCGGTAGCGCAGCGGGGCCTCCATCAGCTACCCCGTACTTGCGCCATGACCTCGGTGGCAAAGTCCGCCACCGGCGCCTTTTCGATACCCTCGCCCACCTCGTAGCGCACGAACTCGAGTACCTTTGCGCCGCCTGTCTGCTTGAGCAAATCACCTACCGTCTGATCGGGATTTTTTACGAAGGGTTGGCCGGTAAGAGCGATTTCGTTGAGAAATTTATTCATCCGCCCCGAAATCATTTTTTCGATGATCTCCCGGGGCTTGCCCGAATCAGCAGCCTGGGCGATAAGGATTTCCTTCTCTTTCTCCACCCGCTCTGGCGAAACATCTTCCGGATACACGACCTCCGGACGCGAGGCGGCTATGTGCATGGCAAGATCGCGTCCGAGCTCCTCTGAAACCTCTCCTTGCACCGCCACCAACACCCCGATCCGACTGCCGTGCAGATAGCTACCCACTCGCCCTCGGTCGACAGACACTTGCTGCAGACGACGCAAGGCAATGTTCTCGCCCAGTTTGCTGACCAAGGCCTTGCGCTCCTCCTCGAGGGCGCCCGAGGCCAGCGCCGCAAGGTCGGCTCCCTGCTGCAGGGATGCTTCAGCGCAGCGCTTGGCAAAACCCACGAAATCCTCGTTTTTGGCTACAAAATCCGTCTCACAGTTGAGCTCGAGAACCACCGCGCGGCGTTGGTCGGCGCTCGTCGCCACCACCACTACTCCTTCGGCGGCAACACGCCCGGCCTTTTTGTCGGCCTTGGCCAGACCCCGTTTACGCAGAAGGTCGATGGCGGCATCCATATCGCCGTTCGCCTCACTCAGAACCGTCTTGCATTCCATCATGCCAGCGCCGGTACGCTCGCGCAGTTCCTTGACTTGCTGTGCCGTAATTGCCATTGCTTACTCCTGAACTCCGGGATGGAAGGGGGCTGATTAATCTGCGTCGATTTCGATGATCTCTTCGTCTACCTCGACAAAATCGTCGAGAAGATCTGCCTCGATGCCCTGCCGGCCGGCCAGGATCGCATCCGCGGCGAGACTGGCGTACAGCCGAATCGCCCGCGCCGCGTCGTCATTGCCGGGAATCGGGTAGTCGATCAGGGTCGGGTCGCAGTTACTATCGACGACGCCAATCACCGGGATGCCCAACTTCTTGGCCTCGGCAACGGCGATGTTTTCGTGACCGACGTCGATGACGAAAATGGCATCCGGCACCCCGGTCATTTCCTTGATACCGCCCAGGCTGCGCTCCAACTTGTCGAGCTCACGCTGCAGATCGAGAGCCTCTTTCTTGGTGAGTTTCTCGATGGTACCGTCACTGCGCATCTGCTCGAGCTCTTCCATACGGCGCAGAGACTGGCGAATGGTTTTGAAATTGGTCAGGGTGCCGCCCAGCCAACGCTGATTGACGTAGAAAGCGCCGCAGCGCTTGGCCTCTTCGGCAATCACGTCGCGCGCCTGACGCTTGGTGCCCACAAAGAGCACCCGACCATGCTTGCGCGACAGTTGCTCGAGAAACGCCAGCGCGGTGCGCAGCATCGGCAGGGTGTGCTCCAAGTTGATGATGTGGATTCGATTGCGTTCGCCAAAGAGATAGGGCGCCATTTTTGGATGCCAATAACGGGATTGGTGGCCAAAATGCACACCGGCTTCGAGAAGAGCACGCATACTCACAACAGGACTGGTCATGAAAACTCCATAGATTCGGGTTGATCTCCGCCACCGACCCCCGCTTTGCCATCCCGCAGGACACCCGGCAAGCAGGTGTGGGTCGGTGTGTGAATTTGGCCCCAGCGGGCCTGCGGCGCGTTATAGCAAAAAAGACCGTCGACGGCAAACCGAGCTATTGCCGCCTGCGCCGCCACTGCCGCCAAAGAAAGTAGGCCGCGCCCATCAAGAGCAAGACCAAAAACAAGATCTGCACATAGCGCAGCTCGCGCAGAATAACCGGCAGCGAAGCGGCCAGCAGATAGCCAGCGGCACTGATCAGTACCGACCAAAGCAAGGCGGCAACGAGATTGACCCAGAAATAACGGCGCGGATGATAGCGATGCACGCCGAGGAGAATCGGGGTGATGGTGCGGGTGCCATAGATGAAGCGAAAGAGCACGGTAATCCAATCGCCAAAGCGGCGGATCAGGGCTTCCGCGCGCTCCACGTGCCGGCGCAGAAAGCGCGGCAGCCAGCCAACCAGACGTGTGCCGTAGCGATAGCCAAGCAGGTAGAGAATCTGGTCGTTGAGGGTACTGCCGGCCCAGGCCGCCAAAATCACACCGGGCCACGAAAGAATGCCGGTATGCGCCAGGGCACCGGCGATGATCACCACCGCCTCGCCCTCAAAAAGGGTACCGAGAAAGAGAATACCGTAGCCGTAGCGTCGCAAAAATTCGCTAACGTCGGCGAGCGTTACCGGAGTAACCCCTAGATGCGCGAGGATCCAGTTCAGCAGTTCCAAGAGCGTTAGAACAGCAACTGGAATTCGGGGGCCAGCAACTCCCGTTCGTGATCCAAATCGGCATGCAGGAGCGGGGCCTTTTGCTGCCAGCCCGATGCAAAGGACAATTGCAGGGTCTGCCCAAGAATTTGCAGTTCGGGCAAAGACAACTCCGCGGCGCCGCGCTGCAAGAGGATGGCAAGGCGCAGGAGTACCGCCAAGCGCTGCAAAACCGGCGCGTCGTCCATGCTTACCCCCATGGACTGCAACTGTGCAATGTTCAGCAGCTTTTTGCGCTGCATGCGCACCAGCAGGGCCAGAAGATTCTGTTCGCGATTGGAAAAACCGGCGAGGTCGGCATTGCGCCAGATGTATTCGCCGTGCTTGTGAAAACCGGAGTGCGCAATATCCAAACCAATATCGTGGGTGAGAGCAGCCCAGCGCAACCAGGCACCGTGAAGATCCGTAAGCTTCCACTCACGGCAGGAGCTGGCAAAGAGGTGTTCCGCCCGAGTCCAAACCTGGCTATTGCGCTCGCGCTGGCTATGAAAACGCTCCTGGAGACCAAGAACGCTCAACTCGCGACTGTCTTCGTGGTGGATGCGCCCTAAGAGGTCGTAGAGGGCGCCCTCGCGCAGGGCTCCCTCCGAAAAACGCATCTCTTCTAGCTGAAAAGCATCAAAAATTGCCGAGAGGATGGCAAGCCCACCCGGAAACACGGGCACGCGGTCTGCCTTTAAGCCGGGTAAACGGGCAAGGGCGCGAAAACTCCCCAAAGAAAGCAGTTCGTCTTGCAGCCAGCGGAGTCCCGCCGCGCTGATCCGCGAGCCCCGACCATTTTCCTGTAGGATTCGTGCTATTGCTTTGATGGTACCGGAAGAGCCCACGGCTTGATCCCAACCAAAACGGCGATAGTCGCCGATCGTGGGTTCAATGGCCAAACGCACCCGCTGCCGCAGGGCGTGGAAGGCGTCGCGATCGATTTTTTCCCCGGGGAAATACTCCCGCGTCGAGCCCACGCAGCCAAAATGCAGGCTCTCGCGAATACCTGGCTGAAAGCCT